>CAYNNS010000001.1:0-24831 GCA_964398345.1 uncultured Gemmatimonas sp.
AACGCCGCGCTGATGGCGGCGGGCGGATCGGGGCCGGCCATTGGGCAAACATACCGGGAGGCCGAAAGCGCGGTAAGCACGAGTGAGAGGAACTGAACCCGCGGTGCGTTGAAGGGAAAGAGGCACTCTCGCGGGTGGAAGGGCGCAACACCGCGGCACCGGAGGAACCACATGAGAAACTCGTGCAGGATCAGCAGTTGGCTCCCGCTGCTCATGTTCCCGATCGCGGGATGTCACCAGGCTGGGCTCATCGCTCCTCCTGCTCCCCCTCCCGGCCCGCCCCAACAATACACCTCTTATGACACGCTGAAGGTCGTGATCGTCGGATCCGGCAGCGTTACGGACCCCGCCGGAGGACTCATCAACTGTCCGGGGACCTGCAGCCACACCTTCATTGATACTCGAACATCTGGCAGCAACGTGAATCCGCATATCACCTTGAGCGCGAGTCCGGCTACGGGATGGTACCTCCAAAGTTGGAGCGCGGGCTGTTCCGGAGCTGGCCTCAGCGGCACCATCGACCTCCTCGCCAACCAGACCTCTTACTGCACGGCCACGTTCCTCATGACGACAGCGGCCTCAAGCTGTAGCCAGCCAGACATCGATGGAGCCCCGCACAGTGGAACTGTGACTGCGAACCTGACCCTGGGTCGCGGGGTCCATCATATTGCCAATGCGTTGATAGCAGGATCGGGAAGCACCATTACGATCAACGCGCCCGCACTCATCTGCGTCGGATCGAACGGATCGCTCGGAACTTCCGGTACCGGTCTTTTGCAAGTCGGCGACCACATGGGCTCCGGATCGGCGGGAACGGTCACCTTCCGCACGGATCTCGGTGCGGCGGTTCCTTGGACCGGTATCGTGCTCAACGGACCAGGAAGCGGGGCCTATACAACGTCGAGCACCATCGCCTGGACAGTTCTCGAGAGCCCCCAGCATGGGATCGAAGGAAGGGATCCGCTCCATGCTGTGACGATCGACCACGTCACCATCTCACAGTCCCAGGGTCCGGCATTGACGATCATTGCCGCCGGCTCGCAGGTCCTGGGCTCTACCGTTGATTCGGGCGGCTCTGCACTCACCGCCACCCAGGGTCTTGTCGAGCTGGGAAATCCCGATCCCACCGTCCACCTGCTTGTTAACTCGATCACTTTCATGAGCCGGGTCCGCCACTCGGCGGGCATTGCCGTTCACGTGGTCAGTGACGGGCCGACTCTTTCCAATTGTGAAGTGCTGAACAGCCAATATGGAGTGGTCTTCGAGAGCCGCGGGGCGAGTTACATCACCAACTGCAACCTGCTAAACAATGCGGGCATGGCTGTGGTCAACAACTTCCCCACGACCGCTCCATTAGTAACGGCAGTTGCGAACTGGTGGGGGACGGCGGCGGGTCCCGACAGTGCCACGGCCACGGTGCCTAACCCGCCCAACGGGGTGAGCGCGGGAGTGAGCTATGGGGCGCTCGGAGTGTCCCACCTGCCCGGGGCCGTGCCCGGGTGGCTCACCGCCTCCGTCGTTCTCAACCCCAGCTATGGGCCGGTGGCTCTCCGCGCAGGCCAGCCTCGTCAACCCCGACCGGGAGGAATCCAGGGGCCACCGCGTTGATGAAACAGAGCCATTGGGCCGAGGGAGGGCTGGTAAGCAAGACAAAGAGGTTCCTGCGGCCACGACGATGCGCAGGGGGGGAAGGCAAACGCACGGTGAGAAGGATCGGTGGGGCCCAGCGTTTCTGAGAGAGCGGCCCGACCGCGGAGGCAACGCGCGAACGATCCACCCGAGGAGGAGGGGCGTATGCGGTTCCCAACAGCACTTGCGGCGGCGGGTATCCTGGCGTTCCTAGGGCTTCCAGCCGCCTGCGGGGAAGGCAGCGTCCATCATTTCTCCATTACCAGCATCTCCACCCTCCGAAATGGACATGGTCGGGTCACAGATGCTGGCGGCAACATCGATTGTCCCGGCAGGTGCACGACGGAGTTCCATTGTCAAGCCGTGATCGTCAGCAACTATTGTGGAACGATCACGCTGACCGAGACTCCCGCTCCACTCTCGATCTTTCAAGGATGGTGTACCACCGATGGGGACCTGGCCTTTCATACACAGCCGGCGACATATACCATCCAACTTGACGATTACGACATGAGTTGCCCCGTCAATTTCTGGGACTACACTCTCGATGTCCTTCCCCGGTCACAAACCATAATCGTCGGAGTGGGTCAGAACGCACCGGATGGGCAGGCCGACGTGATTCTAGGCGGCAGGACTGACTATCAGCAATGGTCTGTCACAGATTGGCCGGACTATATCGCGATCCGAAACCAACAGGGACTGGGGAATGGAGTGCTGCGGTGGTCGCGAAACACCTCTGGCTTAGGTGTCGGTACCTGGATCGGTAGGATCGAGATCGAGAGGAAACCTCATCCTGACTCAACCCAACACTTTCTAGTCGCTGGCTCACCTGCACACATTGAGGAAATCATACAGGTGATCCCCGCCACACTGGTGAACATTCCAATCATTACTTGTAGCATCCCGATCCAGCCCGTTTGCAATCCACCCTTCAGCCAATCGTTTACTACCACTTCGCTGTTCAAGATCAACTACTCCGCCCCAACCGCGCACTGCGGTGCGATCACGCTCCATGTCGCTCTGGACTCGACCTTCAAGCAGCTTACGACTGGGGCAGTTGGGCCGGGGGGAACAACCGGCGACATTGATCTCGGCCCCGTTTCGGCAGGAAGTCATAAACTCGACCTCCGGGCCAGTGGGGTTCCGGTGCCGGGCGGCTGCATCCCGGCTGATGGTTCGCTGACGCAGTGGACTGGCACCCTGCTGGTCTACACCAACTAGGGAGCGTGAAGTAGTCGAACCAGGCGTTTCCTTGCCGTCGGCTGAGTCGATGCGATGATGGCCGTCACCAGGCGGCTGCGAGCTTCTCGGCATCCGAGTTGTAACCAGCGGCCGAGGAGTGTTACGGTATGGCCATGGCTCAAAGCGACGATCGCTGTGATCGACCTGCCTGCTCTCTTCGAGGAGGCCTGCGGCAGTCCGTAACTTTCACCTGGCTTTCATTCGCGCCTTGAGCTCCTCGAACCAGTTCAGCACCAGGTTCAGCTCGCCCGCTCCGCTCTGCCGGAAAAACACGAACGTCTGATCGTCAGGCGTCACGTCCCACTCGCGGTTGTTCGCGCTGCTCTCGTAGCGATGCACCGGGAACAGCACCTTCCGCGCTCCCACCGTGAACGCCGGACTGGTTCGCACCTCGACAGCCACCAGACCCGCCGCCGATCGGTAGAAGATCTCCTTGGCGGTGTGCCCCCAGACGGGCTCGGCCCCGCCCTCCGTCGACACCTGGTACTTGCCGCCGGGTCCTGGATACGGTCGCACGTAGATCTCGGAGCGGCCCGACTCGTCCGAGACGTAGGCGAACCACTTGCCGTCGGGTGACAGCGTCGGCGCCTTCTCGTCGAACTTGGTGGCCACCACGGGCCGTCGAGTCACTGGGGGACCCAGCTCGATCACGCCGATGTCGCGCTGGTTGGCCTCGGTGCGCGCGGCAGAGAGGAACCCCTTGCCGTCCGGGAGCCAGGTCCGGCCCAGCGGCTCGCCTTCGCCCATTGGAAGACTGTCGGGCTCGCTGCTGCCGTCGGCGGGGACGGAGAACAAACCAATGTGGCCGTTCTTCCACGACACGAAGCTGATCCGCCGGCCGCCCGGGAGCCACACGGGATAGTTGCAGGCGCCCATGAACGTGAGCCGTGAGGTCGTGCGGGTCGCGACGTCCAGAAGCCAGAGGTCGTTCGCGGTACAGGCAGCGATGTGCTTCCCATCCGGCGAGATCCCGATGTCGTCGAAGCTCCGCGGTTGATCGGAGAGCCGGCGTTCCGACCCGTCCCGCGAGACCCCCACGACGTCCAGTCCGCCCCGCGCACCGGTGGAGTACAGCAGGGTCTCGTTCGCCGAGATGGAAACCTCGGCTTCGCCATCCGCGGTCGGCGCGGCCGCATTCAGCATGGCGCTTGGGGTTCCCAAGAGCTCCAGGCGGCCGAGATCAAAGGGCGCCGCCAGCAGCACGCCGTCGGCGCGCAGCACGACCAGCTGGCCGGTGGGGACGTACCAGGCCTTCACGCCCCGCGTCAGGACTTTGTACTTCCCGGTCGCGAAGGAATAGACCGCGACATCCTCCTGGCCGCGCTGGTTCCGCACGATGGTGAACAGCACCCCTTTGCTGCCCGGGAGCGGTTCGGAAGGTCCGTGTTGCCGCTCCCCCTGGGCCGAATCGGGCCGGGTTAGGGTCCGCGCGGGTCCGCCCCGCGACGTCACCGCCATGAGCCCGCGGGTCCGCGCGTGGGTGTAGACGATGGTGCCGTCGTCCAGCCAGGCACCGGCGTCATAGGCGGAATCGGCGAGCTGGACCGGGGCCGCTCCGCCCAGCGGAAGGATCGCGACCTGGTAGCCCAGCAGCAGCCCCAGCGAGGCTCCGTCCGGTGAGAAGAACGCTTCCTGCGCCGTCTCCGTACCGGGGATCTCCTCGGGCTCCAGTCGGTCCAGCCGCCGGATGGCGAGCCGGGTCCCGAAGGAGCCGGTGCGGTAGACGAAGGAGCGGCCATCGGGCGACAGCACGAAGTCGGCGTTGAAGAGACTGCCGGTCTCCGCGGGCGGCACGATCTGCACTCGTACCGTTTGCGCGACAGGCACCGGGCGCCGCCAGAGCAGGACGGCCGTCACGCTGGCTCCGGCCGCCACGACCGCCAGGGCC
Source organism: uncultured Gemmatimonas sp. (assembly GCA_964398345.1). Lineage (GTDB taxonomy): Bacteria > Gemmatimonadota > Gemmatimonadetes > Gemmatimonadales > GWC2-71-9 > JABFSM01. Next base: position 4,760 of record CAYNNS010000001.1, read on the forward strand.
CCGATCAGCACGCGGGTTATGGCCGGCGTCGCCTCGGTGGCCTCGCGCTCCAGCGCCGCCGGGTTCGTCAATGCCTCCACGAATTGGGCCGCCGAGCCGAAGCGGTCGGCCGGCAGCTTGGCGAGCGACTTCTGAATCGCCCGGGCCACGTGGCGCGGCACCGAGTCCCGCAGCGTGGTCGCAGACGGAGCCTTTTCGGTGATGACCTTCGCGACGATCGCCTGCGGCGTGGGGCCGGTGAAGGGCGGCTCGCCCACCAGCATCTCGTAGCACACGCAGCCGAGGGCGTAGACGTCGCTCCTGGGGCTCAGCTCCCGCTCCCCCATCGCCTGCTCGGGGCTCATGTAATGCGGCGTGCCGAGCGACATGCCGGTCTCCGTCATCCGGCTGCCGCCCGTGGTATTGGCGGCGAGCGCGATGCCGAAATCGGCGACGACGGCCGAGCCGTCGTGCAGCAGGATGTTCTCGGGCTTGATGTCGCGGTGGATGACGCCGTGGCGATGCGCGTAATCGAGCGCCGAGCCCACTTCGCGGGTGATGCGGATCGCGTCATCGATCGGGAGCTGCTTGTCGCGGAGCAGGCGGTCGCGCAGCGACTCGCCCTCGACGAACGGCATCACGTAGAACACCGTGCCGTCGACGGTGCCGGAGTCGTGCAAGGGCAGAATGTGCGGGTGCTGCAGGTTCGCCGTCGTCTTGATCTCGGCGAGGAACCGCTCGGCTCCGATGACGGCGGCGAGCTCGGGGCGGAGGACCTTGAGGGCGACCCTGCGATCGTGGCGGAGGTCGTGGGCGAGGAATACCGTCGCCATGCCTCCGGTGCCGACTTCCCGCTCGACCCGGTAGCTCCCGCTGAGCGCGCTGCTGAGGCGTGCGACCTGGTCGGGCATGAGCCCGGAAGTTAGCGCCAAACCGTCCGTTGTGACGGTTCGCTAGTCACGCTTCCGCGCCAGCCCCAGAACCAGGAGGCCCGCGGCGATCAGGAGGATGCTGGCGGGCTCGGGAGTAACGACCAGCACCGGGCTCAGATCCAACCCGGTGTCGGTGTACTGGGTGAACAGCGTTTCGTAATTGCCGATCGGCTGATCGAGCGAGAGCAAATCCAGGAACGGATCGTAGCTCGCCTTGTACCCGAACGCCGAGTACAGCGAATTGAAGAGCAGGGCCAGGCTGCTGAAGATGCCACTGTCGGTGCTCCCCGCGCTGGGGAACAGCGTGGCGATGAACTCGCCCGGGCAGAGCGGATAGGCCGGGGGGAAATCGGGTTCGCAGCCCGCGTCGAGCCCGCGGGGATCGAACACGCCGAACGAGACGAAAGACGTCGCGCCATTGGGATCGAGTCCGGTGCTGAGACCCGTGTTAGCCCCGGTTCCCCCCATGCTGGCTTTCACTCCGCTCGGCGTGCCGCCCTTGCGAATGATCGCCGTTCCATTGCCTTCGCCGGTGGGATCCTTGTACAGACCCCCTGGTGAGCCGACCCCGGTGGCGCCGACCAGTGTGACGACGCCGTAGTTGACCCAGCGGTTGGGCACCATTGCTGGTCCGGGGAGCGGCTTGCCGTCCTTGTCCACGTTGGGGACCATGGCCGGCTGCTTGGTCATGGTGGCCAACTGTTGCGTGGCGGGCAGCCGGCCATCCGCCTTCGCGGCGGTGATGCTGTCGTTTAGGGACTTGATCACGGCCGCCGCTTTGCGCTGCGAGGCAGCCGAGTCGGACTCGCCGGGTTGCTTCGCCGGGAGATTCGTCACCTTCGCGGTGATTCGGACACCCTGCACGTACACCACGAAGAGGAATGGCTTGACGATGCCGACGGGATAGCGGGGAACGCCTGCTGTGGCGAGGAGGGTATCTGTGTTCTGCGCCGCGGCCCGCTGAGAGAGGCCCAGCAGGAACGTAGTTACGAGGAGCCTGAGGACTGACCGGCTCATAGACGACCCCCTTCGCCGGCTAATCTACCGCGCGCCGTCGTCAGGGGCGATGCGACCAGCCGCAACCCGCCGGCGCAACGCGGTCAATCCCAGCAGCACGAGCGACGGCAGGCAGATCCACAGGAGCTCCGGCCCGATCGATTTGAGGAGCAGTCGCACCACGCCGTGGCCGTACGCGCCCGGGCTCGCCTGGATCGGCTGCCAGGGGAACTTGTAGCGCTCAGTGGAGAAGGGAAACAGGAACGGAATCCCCCCACCGTACTGCGACAGCGCATCCAGCAGGCCGTGCGATACGGTCGCGAGGAAGAGGGCGAGCCAGATCCGCACGCGGTCCGCGCGAGCGTCCACTTCGGGGAAGGCCCACCAGAGCAGCAGGAACGCGAGGACCATCGCGAACGCCGGGGTGTGGGTGATGCCCCGATGAGAGTACCAGCTATGCGATCGCCCCGCGAAAGACCAGAGGGTATCGAGATCGGGGATGGCGGCGGCGAGCGGCGCCAGCCACCAGATGCGCTTGGGGACCGTGCGGGGAAACGGCGTGGTCGCGAGCGCCAGACCCGCAGCCGAGTGGGAGCCTAGAAAGGGCACTCAGCTACACGGCGAGCTTATTCGCCGCATTGAGCGCGGCAACCTTGTAACACTCGGCGAGCGTGGGATAGTTGAAGATGGTGCTGATGAAGTAGTCGAGCCCGCCACCGAGGGCCAGCACGGCCTGCCCGATGTGCAGCAGCTCGGTCGCCCCCGTACCGATGATGTGCACGCCGAGCAGGCGGCGGGTCTCCCGGTGAAAGAGCATCTTGAAGAAGCCGCTGTCGTCCCCCACGATCTGCCCCCGCGCGATCTCCCGGTAGCGCGCCACGCCGATTTCGTAGGGCACCCGCTGGGCGGTGAGCTGATGCTCGGTTTCCCCGACCATCGAGATCTCCGGCACCGAGTAGATCCCGATCGGGAAATGCGCGCTCATCGGCGCGGCCGGCATCCCCATCGCATGACACGCGGCCAGCCGTCCCTGCTCGCTCGACGTAGCGGCGAGGCTGGGGTAGCCGATCACGTCACCCGCGGCAAAGATGTGGGGGACCGCGGTGCGGAACTGGGCGTCGACCGTGAGCCTCCCGCGCTCGTCGGCCGCGAGGCCGGCCGCCTCGAGTTTCAGGTGCTGCGTCGCTCCCTGGCGCCCCACCGAGAAGAGCGCCACGTCGGCCACGATCCGCTTGCCCGACTCGAGCCAGAGCACCGCTCGGCGCGGAGGACCCTCGCTCACCTCGAGGCGCTCGACCGCCTCGCCGAATCGGAAGGACACCGTCTGTTTCCGCATCTGGTGAATCAGCTCGTCGACGATCTCGGTGTCGAGGAACTCCAGCGGGCGCTCGCGCTTGTCCACGACAGTCACCTCGAGACCCAGCGCGGCAAACATCGACGCGTATTCGATCCCCACTACGCCGGCCCCCACCACCGCGATGCTGCGGGGGAGGGAGCGGAGACACGCGCAATCGTCACTGGTCAAAATGATCTCGCCGTCGGGACTCACTCCGGTCGTGGTGGCGGTCTCCGTGCCGGTCGCGATCAGGATGGTGGCGGCCGTGCACTCGCGCACCGTGTCACCCTGCCGCACCACGACGGTATGGGGGTCCTTGAACGAGGCCTCGCCGGGGAGCACGTCGACATGGTTGCGGGTGAGCTGGTGGGCGATCACCGCCCGCTCCCTGGCGACCACCGTGGCGACCCGGTCCATCAGGTCCTGCGCGGTCGGCCGAGCGGGGACCGAACCAGCGGCGGCCCGGGCATGCGCCGCGCGAATCCAGAGCACCGCCTCCCGGAAGGTCTTGCTCGGGATGGTGCCGGTGTCCACACAGGCGCCGCCCAGCGTCCCCCGCCGCTCGATGATGCCGACCCGCTTGCCGAGCTTGGCGGCCTGAACCGCGCCGCGCTGACCGGCGGGTCCGCTCCCGATGCAGAGCAGGTCGTAGTGGTATGGGCCAGTGGACATGTCCCGGTATTCTAACGCGCCCGGTGGCTGGCCAACGAATTGACCGTCTCCGTTACCGGGTTGTGACGCGAGAGGCCCGAGCTTGACAAGCGGGACCCCAGACCGCCGATTTAAGCCCTACTCCCCCGCAATAAGGAGCCCTCGTGCGCACGCTTCGCTCTACCCCGTTCGCCCTGCTGGTTCTCGCGCTTGCCTGCACCCCCAAGACCGGCGGCGGTGGTGCGGCGGCAACCGGAACCCCCGAGGACGAAGCGGCCGTCCGCGCCATCGCCGACAAGTACGCCGCGGCCATGTCGGCCAAGGACACCACCCGTCTCGCCGCGATCACGACCAGCGATTGGGAGGTCGTTGACCCGACCGGCAGGCACCAGCAAGGCCGAGGGGCCGCGACGGCAGCCGCTGCCCAGGACTTCGCGATGATGCCGGCGGGGATGGCGATGACCATGAAAGCCACGACGACCTTCGTGCGCTGGATCGACGCCACCCATGCTGTCGCGGGCGGAACCTGGGAGACGCCCGGCATGCCCGGGATGCCCGGTAAGGGTTCCTGGCTCGGCGTCGCCACCAAGGAAGGGAACGACTGGAAGATGATGTCGGCGCTCGGCGCCCCGGACATGACGCCGATGACGACGGCGCCTCCGCCGGCGAAGAAGCCGTAGCTCGATCGGGAGGCGGTCCGGCCGGTGCCGGACCGCCTCGCTCTATTCGTCCCGCAACGCCTGGTTGGGATCCACCCGCGCGGCCCGAAGCGCCGGCAGCAGGCTCGCGCCCGTCGCGGCGAGCAGCAACGCCATCCCTACCGCCACGAAAACCAGCGGATCCGACGGCGTCACCTTGAAGAGCAGCGGCTTGACCCAGCGGCCCGCATAAAGCGCAACACCCGCTCCGATCGCGAGGCCGAGCAGTGCGAGCCGGATCCCTTCGCCGAGGACCAGCCGGACCAGGTTGCCGGAGCGCGCGCCGAGCGCAACGCGCACCCCCAGCTCCTGGGTGCGCTGCGCCACGTTGTAGGAGATCACGCTGTAGAGGCCGATCGCGGCGAGCGCCAGCGCTAACCCGCCGAACGCCACGAACATGGTGGCGCCGAGCCGCCAGGAGCGCACGTTCGGCGCGAAGATCTCCGTCATCGGCTTGGTGGTGACGTAGCTCGAGCCCGGCATCAGCGGCTGCAGCGCCTTGCGGATCGACTCGGCCGACCCCGCCGGATCGCCCCGGGTCCGGATGAAGACCCCGCCCATCGTGGGTGCCGCCTCCCGGATCGGCCGGTAGTAGTAGAGCAGGTTGTCGTCGTCGAATTCCCCGGCGCGGATGTCCTCTGCTACCCCAACCACGCTGGCGCAGGGGGCCTTGTCGCCCTCCTCACCGCGTCGCACGCACTGGCCGATCGGGTCGTGCCCCGGCCAGAGCGCCTTCGCCATCGATGCGCTCACCACCAGCACGAGGCTCGTGCTGTCCCGGTTGTCGCTCGCCGTGAGGAAGCGGCCCCTGAGCAGCCGAGTCCCCATCGTGGCGAGGTACTGCGGGTCGGTCGCCTGCATCCGGAAGTCCCCCATCTTGCGCATTTCCGCGCTGTCGTGACCCGCCACCACGAGGCCCTCATCCCAGGTCATCGAGAACGGCACCGTCACGGCGCGGGCCGCATTCTCCACACTGGGAAGGGCTCGCGCGTGCTCCGCCAGCCGGTCGCGCAAACCGCTCTTCTCGGCGTCGCTCAGTTTTTCGCCGCGCTCCTCGACGCCGACCCAGAGCAGGCGCTCCATGGTGTAGCCCAGCTCCAGCCCCTTCACCTGGCGCAGGCTCCGCACGAAGAGGCCGGCGCCCACCAGGAGAATCATGGACAGCGCGCCCTGGAAGACCAGCAGCGCCGCCCGGGTGCGGGAACGCTGGTAGCTACCCTCGCGCGCGCCGCTCTTGAGCGCTTCGGTGAGCTGTCCCCGGCCCGAATGGAAGCCCGGCGCCAGTCCGGTCAAGAGCGCCACGACCAGCACCGCGACTCCGCAAAAGATCAGGGTGCGCGGGTCGGTCAGTACCGGAGCCTCGGTGCCCGGCGTCAGGAACTGGCTCCGGAGCACGTTGCCCATGAGCTGGGCGAAGAGGAGCCCTAACACGCCCCCGCCCAGCGAAAGCACCAGGCTCTCGAGCAGGAGCTGCGCGAAGAGCCGCCCGCGGGTGACGCCGAGCGCGCGGCGCACCGCCACCTCGCGGCGGCGCTTGAGCGCGCGCGCCAGCAGCAGGTTCGCCACGTTCGCGCAGGCGATCAGCAGCACCACGAGGGCGACGCCCGCCACCCAGCGCGCCACTTTGGACGTCGCGCTCGCGGCCGGCCCGGCCTCGGCCAGCACCGGCCCGATCGCCGCGCGCGGCTTGGCGATCGCCGCGCGGGTGGTTCCCCGGCCCATGCTCTCCTGAATCGCGTAGCTCCGCTGGTAGGCCTGGGTCAGGTCGGTCTCGGCCCGCTCGGGGCTCACCCCCGGCTTGCGGCGCACCAGCATCCCCATCCAGGAGATGTTGTACTTCTGGTACCAGTTGGAGAGGTCCTTCGGGTTCCAGGTGAACTGGTTGCCGGCATAGGTCGTGATCGGGACCCACGCCACGGGGACGCGGTCGCCGAAGGCGCCCCGGAAGCCGGCCGGCGCCACGCCGACGATGGTGTAATCGACCTTGGCGATCTTGAGCTGCTTGCCGAGCACGTCGGCGCGGCCGCCGTAGCGGCTATGCCAGAAGGCATAGCTCAGCACCGCGACCGCGGCGCCGGCGGGCGTGGTGTCCTCGGCAGCGCTGAAGAAGCGACCGGCGGCCGGCTGCATGCTGAAAAAGCGCCAGTAGGTCCCGCTGACCGCACTCACGGGCAGCTCGCGGGCCTCGTCGCGCACTCCCACCGCGAGGTCGGTGACCGTTGCCCCGGCAGCAACGTCGATCGTGTTGGACCAGCGCTCGAGGTCCTTGAAGCGGGTGTACTGGAACCAGCCTCCGAAGTTCTCCTTGCCGTCGAAGGTGCGGACCAGGTAGACGCGGTGCACCCGATCGGCGGCGGCCAGGTACGCCGGCGCGCGGACCAGCAGCCGGTCCACGATCCCGAACATGGCGGCGTTGACGCCCAGGCCGAGCCCGAGGGTGAGGATGACGGCGACGGTGAAGAGGGGTTGCTTGCGGAGGCCACGCAGGGCGTAGCGCAGGTCCTGCCGGATGTTGTCGAGGGTCATGGGAGTAAGACGGAATGTAGCCGGAAAGAGTTTGCTCTTATTGCTCCCTGAGCGCGCTCGCGGGGTCGACTCGGGTGGCCCGCCATGCCGGAACCGACGCGGCGACGATCCCGACCAGCGCAAGGACGGCCGTCGCCGCGCCGAGGGTGACGGGATCTCCGGGAGAGAGTCCGAACACCAGGCTGCGGATCAGCCCCTGGACCGCCACCCAGAGCCCGAGCCCCAGCGCGAGGCCCGAAACGATCACCCCGAGGTTGTCGCGGAGCACTAGACTCCAGAGCGACACCGGTACCGCGCCCAGGGCGATCCGGATCGCCATCTCGTTGGTGCGCCGCGCCACCGAGTAGGCGACGACGCCATAGAGACCGATCGCGGCCAGCAGCAACGCCATCGCGCTGAACACGCCGGCGAGCCGCGCCAACAGCTGTTCCCGCGAGAGCCCCCGCTCCAGCAGATCGGACACCGGCACGACCTCCCGGATCGGAAGTCGCGGCTCCACCCGCGCGATCGCGGCTCGCATCGCCGGTGCGATGCTCGCCGCCGGCCCTGTGACGCGCGCCTCCACGCTCAAGGCATACTCCTGCGGCCCCTGCGCCAGGGGGTGAAACAACAGATTGGCCGGCTTCCACTTGATCGCGTTGACCAGGGCATCCCGCACCACGCCGACGATCTCGAACCAGGGCTCGCCGTACCCGACCCGGCGGCCGATCACGTCCTCGGTGCCGAAGACGTGCCTGGCGAAGCTTTGGCTCACGACCGCCACTCTGGGACTTCCTTCGCGATCCGCCTCGGTGAATTCCCGGCCGCGCAGCACGACCATGCCGACCGTGGCGAAGTAACCCGGGGTGACGAAGTTCTCCTGGCCCGGGGCACTCCATCCCGCCGGGTGTATGGTGGCGTCGGGCGTCCGGACTCCGCCGGTCCGCACGGCGGTGATCCCGAGCCCGTGCATCGCGAGTCCCGCCGAACGCACCCCCGGGAGCCCGCCCACCGCATCGAGCAGCCGGCGATAGAGCGCGGGCAGCTCGTCGTAGCGGTACCCGGCCGAGCGCGGGTCGATGCGGGCCGCGATCACCTGCTCGCTCGCATAACCCGGGTCCACCATGAGGAAGTTCCGCAGGGTCTGGATGAAGAGCCCCGCCGCCGCGACCAGCACCAGCGAGAGCGCAACCTGCGATGCCACCAGCAGCCGGCCCAGCGGGAGCCGCTGTGGGGCAGGGCCCGCCACCCGGCCACCAGCCAGAAAGCGTCCCGCCGCGGCGTTTGTGGAGGCCCGGAGCGCCGGCGCCATGCCGAAAAGGAGTCCCGTCGCCAGCGTCAGCAGAAACGCGAAGCCGAGCACCCGGGCGTCGAGCGCCAGCGCCAGCGGCACCGGTCGCGGTCCCGCCGACGCGGCGCGGAGCAACGCTAACCCGCCCCACCACGCCACCAGCGGGCTCACCACCCCACCCAGCGCCGCCAGGGTCAGGCTCTCGGTCAGCGCTTGCCGCAGCAGGCGGCTCGGCCGCGCGCCGAGTGAAACCCGGAGCGCTACTTCCTGCTCGCGCGCCGCGCCCCGTGCCATCAGCAGGCTCGCGAGATTGGCGCACGCGATCAGCAGCACCACCGCGACGCTGACCATGAGCACGCGGAGCGAATCGCCGAATTGCGTCCGCAGCGGCGAGAAGCCCTTGGCCAGAGGTTGGAGGGTAAGCGTCTCCCGGAGCGCGCCAGCGCGATCGGCCGAATCGGCGTTCTGATACATCTCGACCAGCTCGGCGTGATACTGCGCCGCCAGCGCCGCCTCGGTCTGCCGCCGACTACTCCCGTCGGGCACCCGCGCCACCACGGTTAGCCAGGCGATCCCGTTCTGCGGCGGCCAGGGCTTTTCTGTCTCGGAGTCGTGCGAATACGAATTGCCCACGAAGCGGAGCTGGGACTGCATCCAGGTGGGAATCCAGAGATCCACCGGGCTCCCCACCGTGAGGCCCCCGAAGTCCGGCTCGGCAATGCCCACGATCGCGAGGGACACGCCGTTGAGGCGCACGGTCTGCCCGAGGATCGCCGGGTTACGTCCGAAGCGCGTTGCCCAGTACCGGTCGCTGAGCACGGCGACGGCCTGGCCACTGGTTCCGCGTTCGCTTTCGTCGCCGGTGCCGAGCACCCGGCCCCGCGCCGCGCCCACGCCGAGCACCTGGAACCAGCGCGGCGTGACGAGCTGAACGCTGAGAGGGTCGGTCCGCTCTCCGTCCGCCAGATACATCCGCTCGGTCGAGCTCATCCCCCCGAGCGGAACGGCCCCGGGCAGCTTGTCCTGGAGGCGGCCCAATTGCCGGTACGAGATCAGATAACTGGGATCCTCGTCGCTGGGAGCGCCATGCCGCATCGCGACCAGCTCGTCGCTGCGCGCGACCGGAAGGGCGCGGAATACCAGCGCGTCGAGCACGCTCCAGACCGCGGTGTTCGCCCCGATGCCGATCGCGAGTGTCGCGACCGCGGCCGCCGTGAACCCGGGTGAACGGCGCAGCGCGCGGAAAGCGTAGCGGGTATCCTGCCACCAGTCCTCCACCAACCGGGTGCCGCGCGCGTCGCGAGACGCTTCCTTGACGGCGTCCACGCCGCCGAAGGCGAGCGCCGCCTGGCGCCGGGCTTCCTCCGGCGTGAGGCCGGAGCGAATCAGATCGTCGGTGAGGAGGGTGAGATGGGCGCGGACTTCGCGGTCCAGGTCCCGGTCCAGGGCGCGCCCGCGCAGCAGCCGGAGCAGCCAGCGCATGTCAGCTGGTGCCGAGCACCAGGCCGATCGCCGTGGACAGCTCGCGCCATTGCGCGAGCTCGGCACCGAGGCGTTTGTGGCCTTTGGCGGTGATACGGTAGACCCGGGCGTCCCGGCCCGCCGGCGAGGTCCGCCACTCGCCCTTGATCAGGGCCTGATTCTCGAGGCGCCGGAGCGAGGGATAGAGCGAGCCCTGCGGAATGGCCAGCCGGTCGCCCGAGACAAGCCGGATGCGCTGGGCGATGGCGTAGCCGTGCAGCGGCTCGTCGGCGACGGTGCGGAGCACCAGCATGTCGAGGGTGCCCTGCAGCAGATCGGGCTTGACGAGGGGATCGGGCGCCATACCAAGTGATACTACCTATCGATAGGTAGTATGTCTAGGTCTCGCCAGGAACGAGGGTCTTTCAGTCAGTGCGAGCACCCGAGGCGCGTTTTTTGGGTGATGACGCGGCGAGCTTCCCCCATATCTTGGGGTTGCACCCTTGCGTCTGGCGCTCTCATAATATGTCCATGCCCGGACCTGTTCCCTCCCCGATGACCGCCGAGGAGCTCGAGCGCTACCCCGTACGAGATAAGCAGACAGAGCTGGTCCGGGGCAAGCTGGTGGTCCGGGAGCCTCCGGGGACCGCTCACGGAATCATTGCCGGCAATCTGAGCACGCTACTTGGCGAGTTCGTCCGTCGAAACCGCCTCGGTGCGGTGGCCGGCCAGGGCACCGGCTTCAAGATCGCGGCCAATCCGGACACCGTGCGAGCGCCGGATGTGTCGTTCATTTCCCGGGACCGCCTGGCACGAGTTCCCGCGCGCGGCTATGCCGCGATGGCACCGGATCTCGTGGTCGAGATCCTCTCCCCCGACGATCGCCCGGCAGAGGTTTTGGCCATGGTTTCGGATTGGCTGGCCGGCGGGGCTCGCGTGGTGTGGGTCATCGATCCGGTCCGGGAAGAGGCAAGAATCCACCGGGAGGATGGAACGATCTCTCTCGTTTCTCGTGATGGCAGCCTCGGCGGACAACACCTGCTGCCAGGGTTCTCCTGCTCGCTCGCCGACCTGCTCCCGATTGCATGACGGAGGCGCGTTAGCGCGCCGCATCATCCCCGTCCTCCTCCTCTCCCCTCCATGGCGTTCGCGTACCCGAGTGCGCGCCTGATCAGGCGCGCTGAATCGCAACCCGCCGGCGCAGCGCGGTCAATCCCAGCAGCGCGAGGGACGGCAGGCAGATCCACAAGAGCTCCGGCCCAATCGATTTGAGCAGCAGCCGGATCACTCCGTGGCCGAAGGCACCCGGACTCGGGACGATCGGCTGCCAGGCGAACTTGAAGCGTTCGGTGGAGAGGGGAAACAGGAACGGAATGCCTCCGCCGTACTTCGAGAGCGCATCCAGCACCCCGTGGGAGAGGGTCGCGAGGAAGAGGGCGAGCCAGATGCGAAAGCGCTCCCCACGGGAGTCCACCTCAGGAAAGGCCCACCAGAGCAGCACGAACGCCAGGGCGACAGCAAATGCCGGAGTGTGGGTGATGCCGCGATGGGCATACCAGGCGTGGGATCCCCGCAAACCGAAGGACCACAAGGTGTCGAAATCAGGGATGGCGGCGGCCAGCGGCGCGAGCCACCAGATGCGCGGGGGGACCTTCCGGGGGAACGGGGTGGTCGCGAGCGCGAGACCGGCAACCGAATGGGAGCCTAGGAAGGGCACTCCGGAATCTACGCTCAGCCCACGTGTTGTAACGCGTTGTCAGTCCCGCTCACCGGGCTGACCGGGAGCTTGCGGGGCGAGCTCTCCGGCGCGGGTGGCGTGATAAATTGAGCAGTTGCTTTCTGGAGAGCCGGGGTGGCTGACGATCGTCCTGAGGGCGAGAGCACCGAAAAGCTGACCGCCATCCTCTACGATGAGCTCAAGGCAATCGCCCACCGGCTCCGGCGGGCCGAACGCGCCGACCACACCCTGGAAACTTCCGCCCTGGTTCACGAGGCCTTTCTCCGACTCGCCACGGAGCAGGCCGCCGCCTGGCGGAGTCGGAGCTATTTCCTCGCCGCGGCCGCCAACACGATGCGCCGGGTCCTGGTCAACTACGCGCGCGCCAGGAATGCCGGCAAGCGGGGCGCCGACCTCCGCACCACCCTCGTGACCATGCCGGATGCAACGCAATCCGGCGATGCCCTCGATGTCCTCGCTGTCGATGACCTGCTGGATCGCCTCGCCCGGCTGGACGAACGCCAGGCGCAGGTACTCGAGCTGCGGGTGTTCGGAGGATTCGAGGTCGATGAGGTGGCCACCATCCCCGAGGTCTCCTCCCGAACCGTGAAGCCGCAATGGCGCTTCGCGAAGGGCCTGGGTGGCGTGTCAGCTGAGCCCGGCGAGCTAGGGTCGGACCGCGCGCGGGAACGCTGGCGGCGCGTGCGCGCCATCTTCGACCACGCGGCCGACGAACCCCTCGAGCTCACCGAGGCGATCGTGGCCCGCGAGGCAGGGGACGATGCCGCCTTGCGCGCGGAAGTCCTGCAACTGCTCGCCGCGTTTCGTGCCGATGCGGTACAGCTCGAGCCGGCTCGCTTGGAGGTCGGGGCGGACCGGATCGGCTCCTCCGTCGCGAGCTATCGGCTCACCAGGGTGCTCGGGAGAGGAGGGATGGGGGAGGTGTACGAAGGCGTCCGCACCGACGGCGCGTTCGAGCACCGCGTGGCGATCAAGCTCATCCGCGCCGCCGAGGGGAGGCGCGACATCGCGGCCCGCTTCCGCCGCGAGCGCCAGATCCTGGCGGCCCTCGAACATCGCAACATCGCGCGGCTGCTCGATGGCGGCATGACGGAGCAGGGCGAGCCTTTCTTCGTCATGGAGTACGTCGAAGGGTCGCCCATCACGACCTACTGCGAGGCCGGCAAGCTGACTGTCGAGCAGCGGCTCCGCCTCTTCCGCCAGGTCTTCGCGGCCGTCGCGCACGCGCACGGCAAGCTCATCGTCCATCGCGACCTCAAGCCGGCCAACATTCTGGTGGGCAACGACGGGAGCGTGAAGCTGCTCGACTTCGGGGTGGCCAAGCTGCTCGGCGCCCAGGATGGCGACGAGCTCACCACCATCGCGAACCTCCCGTTATTCACCCCGGAGTACGCCAGCCCGGAAAAATTGCGTGACGAGCCGGTCTCCGCGGCGAGCGACGTCTATGCCCTGGGCGTGGTCCTGTTCGAGGTGCTTTCGGGCCGGCGCCCCTACGATGTGCCGAGCCGGTCACCGGTTGCGGCCCTACGCGCGGCTGAAGCGGGTACCGCCCGCCTGAGTGCGGTTGCTGGAGAGGTCGACGCGATCGTACACAAGGCGATGCGTGCGGACCCGGCGCTGCGCTACCGCTCGGTCGAGCAATTCGATGACGATCTGCGGCGCTACCTCGGCGGTCTGCCGGTCTCGGCGCGGCCCGACAGCCTGGCATACCGGACCGGGAAATTCGCGCGCCGGCATGTGGCGGGGATCAGCGCCGCGGTCGCTGTCATCGGCGCCGTCATCGCGGCGACAATCGTTCTGCTGGTCCAGGCCCGGCGCGCTGCGGACGCGCGCAGTTGGGACTCGACGGTCGACGTGGCCGCCGGTCTCCAGCAGCTTGCGTCGCTGAAGCTGGGGCGGGGCAGTGTGCTCGAGGCGGACGCGCTGCTGCACCAGGCAGCCACGCTGTGCCGCACCCAGCCCCGCCGCGCCGACCAGGCCCCCACCTGCGTTCTGGTCATGCACGACCTTGGGGTGACTGCGCTCTGGCGGGGTGACCTCGCTGCCGCCGATTCACTCTTGCAGCGCGTCGTGGCCATCGCGCGCGGGTTTCCGGGCATCAAGCCGGTTCTGCTCGCCGGCATCCTTTCCGATCTGGCCCAGGCGCTCGACGCCTCGGGTGACTACCGGGGGGCCGAGCAACGCTACCGTGAGGCCACTGACCTGTTCCATCGCGATGGCGCGGACGGGTCGGTGCGACGGCTTGGCATGCTGGGGTGGTTCGCGCTGTGCCTCGAGCGACAGGGCCGCTTGTCGGAAGCGGATTCTCTGGTGCGCATCGAGCTGGCGGGCTCGAAGGGGTTCGACGAGGGTGTCGTACTGACGCATCTGGCATGGATCCACGCCCAGGGCCATCTGCTGGACCAGGCTCGGGACGAGGCGACCCGGGGCCGCGCTTCGGCTGTCAGCGTGCTTGCCGATACCAGTGCCTTGCTCTACGTCCGGTTCAGCGGAATCATCGGGGCGCTGCGGCTCAAGCTGGGCGACGCCGACGGGGCAATCGCACTGCTCCGCGAAGTGCTGGCCGTCGCAGCCGCGCGTTATGCAGCGGACGATCCTCGTCTGGCCGAAGTCCAGCAGGCCCTGGGCGACGCGTGGCTGGCCAAGCAGCACCCCGACTCCGCCGTATCCCTGCTTGCCGCCGCCGCGGGAACCTTTCAGCGCCGGTTCGGCCCCTCCCATCCTCAGACCATTGCGGCCCTGCACGACCTGGAGCAAGCCCGCCGCTGACTCCGATGGCCCCTCCCGGGGCCGTTTGGTGCCATTACCAGCATGAGCATCCGCGGCCTCCCCCCCTGGGGGTGCCGCCTCCTTCTCCAGCCGAGGTGCGTCATGCGAACCGTCGTCTTTGTAAGGCTCGTAGCGTTGGCTCTGGTCCCCGTTGCCCTCCACGCTCAGTCCGCGCCGAAAAGCGGCGGGATCACCTCCGATGCCGCCGTCAGCGTCAGGTTGAGTACGCTGGGCCTGGGATTCGAGCTCGGGAAGCAGCTCATGGACCATGTTTCGGCACGGGTCGGCATCAATTTCGGGAGTCTCAGCAGGAACGGCAGGCAACAGTCCGACATCACCTACGACGTCAGTCTCAAGTTGAAGGCCGCGGAGGCGCTGGTGGACTTCTACCCGGCCAAGCGGGGCAATCTGCATTTCACCGCGGGAATTCTTACCAACCCCATCACGATCACCGGTGACGGCAAACCCAGCGGGTCGGGCACCTTTACCATCAATAGTCACAGCTACACCAGTGCACAGGTCGGCACGCTGACCGCGAGCGGAAAATTTCCGGGCGTGTCACCCTATCTCGGTCTCGGGTTCGGCACACCGGCACATCGGGGTGGGCGCGTCAAGTTCCTGTTCGATCTTGGGGTGGGGATTGGCAAGGCGAAGCTGGCGCTCTCGGCGACCGGGGCGGCGAGCAACTCGACGCTGCAGGCCGACCTCGATGCGCAGCGGGACAAGACCCAGAAGGACGTAGACAAGGTGCCGGTGTATCCGGTGATCGCGTTCGGCGTGGCGATTCACTTCTGAGCCACCGATGGCCGGCGGCATACCGATAAGAAAGCCGGGGGATCGCTTGCGCTCCCCCGGCCTTCACCGCGACGAGGCGACGCCGCCCGGTGCAGGTGGAGTATGCCAGTCGAGCGATGGATCGTTGCGCTGCGCCTGGGGCCACCCTACTGTTTCGCTATGCCCCGGATCGTCCGAATCGGCGGCGCCGCTCTGTTCGCCCTGTTCGCCCCCGAGGCCTCGGCACAGGGGCATGGTCATGCGGGGATGAGCCCGGTGGTCATCCCCATCGGCGCGCTGTACACCGAAGCCGACGTCCGCTTCATGCAGGGCATGATCGCCCACCACGCCCAGGCCATATATATGTCGCGGCTGGCGGGCGCCCACGGCGCCAATCCGCACCTGCTCAAGTTCGCCCAGAAGATCGATCAGTCGCAGATCGCCGAGATCGCTTTGATGCAGCAGTGGCTGCGTGCCAACCAGCAGGCGGCGCCCGATACTTCGTCCTGGCGCTCGATGCAGATGCCCGGCATGCTCAGCGCGGAGCAGCTCGCTGCTCTGGATGCTGCGCAGGGGAGCGAGTTCGACCGCACGTTTCTCGTGCTCATGATCCAGCACCACCAGGGCGCGCTCAAGATGGTGGCGGACCTGTTCGCCACGCCGCGCGCCGGCCAGGACGTGGACGTGTCGGTCCTCGCCAACGACATTCAGGTGGTGCAGACCGCCGAGATCGGCGTGATGCGGCAGATGCTGGCCACCCCATAACCCACAACCCACTGCCAACCGATGCGCTTCGCTCGCACAATGGGTCTGCTGCTGCCTGCTGCCTTCGGCGTACTGCCGCTTCAGGCCCAGACTTATCCCAAGGGCAACGACCCGCGCGATTCCCTGAAGCCCGGCCTCTACGACGCCGGCATTACGGCGAAGGGCATGCGCCTGGTGTCGTTCTCACGGAAGGGCGCCGCGCTCGATTCGATTCGCGGCCTCACTTTTATCAACTCCGACCTGGCCTTTCGCGATCACTACGTCTATCAGGGCAATTTCTCGGGCTTCATGATCTGGGACGTCAAGGATCCCTCCAAGCCGGAGCTGCTGTCCACGGTCGCGTGCGTTACGTCGCAAGGCGACCCCTCCATCATCGGCAATCTGCTCTTCGTCTCCGCGGAGGGCGGCGGCAACCGCAAGGACTGCGCGAAGGGCGGGGTAGAGAACCCTGCCGATCACATGACCGGAGTCAGGATCTACGATGTCTCGGATCCGCGCGCGCCCAGGCTGGTCAAGAACGTGGAGACCTGCAAAGGCTCCCACACTCACACCGTGATCCCGAGCCCGACCGACAAGGGCGTCGTCTTCATATATGTCTCGGGCAGCCAGGCTGCGCGGCCCGACTCGGAGCTGACCGGCTGCAAGAACGGGCCCGACCCGGCGGATGTGACGAACTCGCTCTATCGCCTCGACGTCATCAAGGTCCCGCTCGCCCATCCCGAAGAGGCCAACGTGGTGACCGGGGCGCGACTCTTCACCGGGCTCGAGCCGGCACCCCAGAGCGCGGTTCGTCAGGCCGCGATGGCACAGCGCCAGGCCCGCACCGGGTCGCGGCCGGTCGACTCGTTGCAGGCGGGGATGTTGCGCAACGGACCGCACAACTGCCACGACGTCACGGCGTATCCGGCGCTGCATCTGCTCGCGGGCGCGTGCTCGAGCTACGGGTTACTCGTCGACATCAGGAACCCGGAGCAGCCGGTGCGGCTCGATGCCCGCGCCGACACCAACTTCTCGCTCTGGCACACCGCCATCTTCAGCAACGATGGCAAGAAGGTCGTGTTCACCGACGAGTGGGGCGGCGGCACCCAGCCGATGTGCCAGGCCACCAGCATGCTGGAAATGGGGGGCAACACCATCCTCACCATCGGCGCCGACAAGAAGTACACCCAGCATGCCTACTTCAAGATCCCGAGCGCCCAGACCGCGCAGGAGAACTGCGTCTCCCACAACGGCGGGCTGCTGCCGGTGCCGGGACGCGACATCATGATCCAGGGCTGGTACCAAGGCGGGATCAGCGTGATGGACTTCAGCGATCCCGATCACCCGTTCGAGATCGCCTATTTCGATCGCGGGTCGGCCGATCCTCCGCCCACCCCGGGCGACACCAGCGCGGCGGTGAGCCGTTTCCGCGGGACCATCGGGGGATCGTGGGGCGCCTACTGGTGGAACGGCTACGTCTATTCGTCGGAGCTCGCCCGGGGCTTCGACATCCTCGAGCTGCTCCCGACGGACCAGCTCTCGGCCAACGAGCTGGCGGCGGCCAAGCTCGTCACCATGACGGAATACAACCCCCAGAGCCAGCCGAAGCTGGTGTGGCCCGCGGCATTTCCGGTGGTACGCTCCTACCTCGATCAGCTAACCCGGAACAGCGGGCTCCCGACCCCGCGCCTCACCGCCATCGCCAGCGCGCTCGACCTGGCGGAGCAGCAGAGCGGTGCGGCCCGGCGCGCGCGGCTTGAGCAGCTGGCAGCCCAGGTGGACCGCGACGTCGCTGGGGCCGGGGACAAGACGCGGGCTCGTGCGATGGCCACGGCCATCAGGGATCTCGCGGCCCAGAGCCGGTAGCGCTCCTTGCGGGGCGCTCAGGGCAGCGGACCCGAGTGGGCCCAGTGCTTCGTCCACAGATGCGTGGTGCATTGCGCATCGGCCACGGCAACGTCGATGTCCAGCGTCAGCGATAGCTGATCCCCCACGACGCCGAGGGAATTCCCCGGCACGTTCGGGTAGTAGGCCTCGTCGAACCCCTGCCAGGAAGTCGCCTTGAAGGAGACGTTGGGGAACTTGGAGGGATTCGAGGAGTTGCGCACCGTCACTGTCATCGGGTTAGGGTACGGCGAGGACACCGGGACCACCACGTGCAGCATCACAATCCTGGATACCTCGGTCTCGACGCTGAACTGGACCGGGAGGTCGAATGCCGACAGGCACCTGGGCCCGCCGGGGATCGGGACCTGCTGGGCCGCCGGGATGGTGACGGTGGCGAGGTTGCTGAGCCGCTTCATGCCGTTGGGCCAAAGCGCCTGGACCTGGTAGGTGTAGGTCTTGGGCTGGACCTGACCCAGTGTCGTGAGCGGGTCGAGGTAGGTCGTTTGGGGCACGGGCCTTGCCGACACGACGACCGTCGGCTGGGTAGTCCCGTCCGAGCGCAGAACGTTGTAGGTAATGCCGGGGCTCGAGGGGTTGGGAGTCAGCCAGTCGAGCTGGATGGCGCCGGGGACCTGTTTGGCGGTGAGCTGCGTGGGACCGGTCTGGATCTGGTTGATTTGCGCGGCAGCGGGCACGGCGGTGAGCACGGCGACTGCCAGGTTGCAAAGAGATCGCGACATCGAACGCCTCGAGTTCAAGGGTGGCCGCAAGAATCGCGGTCAAGATGAGCGCGACCGGTCTCCCAGGAATCAGTCGTCTCTCTCGACTTCGTCACTCGGGAGATAACATGTTTGCTCTTCGCACCTTAGACCGGGGCGAGTAAGGTCTTGTCCGCTCCCCCCTCCGATGTGCTCGGCCATCCGCGCGGGCTGCTGTATCTGACGGTTTCCGAAGGCTGGGAGCGGTTCAGCTACTTCGGGATGCAGTCGCTGCTGGTGCTCTACCTGACCCATCATTTGCTGCAACCAAACCGGATCGGCACCGTCATCGGACTGGGCCCGGTTCGCGCCGCGATCGAAGCGGTCACCGGGCCACTCTCCACCGCGGCGCTGGCTTCGCAGCTCTTCGGACTCTACACGGGGTTAGTCTACCTCACCCCCATCCTGGGCGGCCTGCTCGCGGACCGCTGGCTGGATCGCACGGTCACCGTCACGGTCGGGGCTATAGTCATGGCCGCGGGCCACTTCCTCATGGCTTTCGAGCCCGCCTTTCTCTTCGCGATTCTGCTGCTGTTGCTGGGTGTTGGCTGCTTCAAGGGGAACATCGCCAGCCAGGTCGGCCGGCTCTACGCCCCCGCCGAACCCCGCCGGGCGAACGCGTTTCAGATCTTCCCGTTACCCATCACACCGCGCGTGGTGGGTGGGCCTTTCGTCGTGGGGACCCTGGGCGAAAAAGCGGGTTGGCACTACGGGTTCGGCGCGGCGGGCGTGGGGATGCTGGTGGGGCTGGGGTGCTATCTCGGGGGGCGCCGCTGGCTGCCGGCGTCGGCGCCCGCGGCAGCGACGCCCAAGCAGGACCGCGCTCCCTGGACCCAGAGCGACCGGCGGGCGCTGCTGCTCCTCGTAGCCATGTTGCCGCTCATCGCCGGGTCGATGATCGGGAACCAGCAGATGTTCAACGCCTTCGTCGTCTGGGGCGAGGCTAACTTCAATCTCACCTTTGCGGGATTCCGGGCGCCGGTCACCTGGATCCTTTCCCTCGACAGCGCGGTGAGCTCCCTATGTCTTGTGCTCATGATCTGGTTCTGGAGGTCCTGGGGCAGACGCAGGAAGCAGCCCGCCGATCTTGTGAAGCTCGCGATCGGTGCGCTCCTGATGGCGGCCGCGCCGGTCGCGCTGATGCTCGCGAGCCTGGCGCAACGCGCGAGCGGCGGCCGCATCTCGATCGCGTGGGGAGCGGCGTTCGAGGTGATCAACGAGCTGGGATTCGTGATGCTGGTGCCGGTCGCGCTGTCCTTCTTCAGTCGCACGGCGCCGAAGCAGATCCAGGGCGCCGCGATCGGTCTCTACTACGTCTCCTTCTTCTTCTGCAATCTGGTGGTCGGGCGCCTGGGGGGACTGCTGGAAAAGCTGGGCGGGTTCCAGTTCTGGTCGCTGCACGCGGCCATTGTAGGAGTGGCAGCGGTTCTGCTTGGCCCGATCGCCGCATGGCATGGCCGATTGCCCTCAAAGAACCCCACACAATGATACGGAGCTCCCCGGATAATCCGGGTTCTCCGCCTTCACGCGAAGCGCCGCGGCTTGACGGGCCA
>CAYNNS010000001.1:24841-31171 GCA_964398345.1 uncultured Gemmatimonas sp.
CCGCGAACTCCGCGTCAAGTTTTTGCGGTTGCTTTTCTTGGATCGCGATTGCGGGAGCTGTTCTGATCGGCCCCGCAGTGCCCGCGGCGGCGCAACGCCCCATGATCGGTGCCGCGGCCCGGCCGTTCGTCGCCATAGACACGCCGTCGGTCGCGATTACTCATGTCCGGGTGATCGACGGGACCGGAGCGGCAGTGCGTTCCGACCAGACCGTCGTCTTTGTTGATGGTCGGATTGCAGCGGTCGGTCCCGCCGCGAACGTGAGCGCCCCGGCCGGTGCGCGGGTTATCGACGGCACCGGGAAGAGCGTGCTGCCCGGGTTCGTGATGGTGCACGAGCACCTGTTCTATCCCACCGGTCCCGGCGTGTACGGCAATCTGTCCGAAAGCTTCTCGCGGCTCTATCTCGCCGGTGGCGTCACGGCGATGCGCACCGGCGGCAACATGAACGGCCTTGGCGAGCTGGGCCTCGCGAAGGCCGATCGCGAGTTTCAGAAGGCCGGGCCGTGGATCGACGCGACCGCGCCGTATCTCGAAGGCCCGGGTCTCCCACTCGGCCAGGTGCATGCTCTCACCGGCCCCGACGACGCGCGCCGCCTGGTCGACTACTGGGCGGACATGGGCGCCACGTCGTTCAAAGCGTACATGCACATCACCCGCGACGAGCTCATCGCCGGCGCAGAGGAGGCCCACAAGCGCGGCCTCAAGATCACCGGGCATCTCTGCTCGGTGACCTACCATGAGGCGGCGGACGCCGGCATCGACAATCTCGAGCACGGCTTCCTCGCCTCGACCGACTTCGTGACGACCAAGAAGCCGGACGAATGCCCCGGCCAGGGCGTGGGTCAGGCGACGCTCGCGGCGCTCGCGCCGAGCGACCCGGCCTTCAGGACGCTGGTGTCCTACCTGGTGTCGAAGCGCGTCGCGGTGACCTCGACGCTCACCGTTTTCGAAACCGTCACGCCCGGCCGCCCCTTGCCGCCGGGGCAGGACATGCTGACTCCGCAGCTCAAGGAGCAGTTCGAGCAGCGCTGGCAGAACACCCAGCGCAATACCACGTCAGTCATGGCAAAGCTCTTCCCGAATGCCATGAAGCTGGAGGTCGCGTTCTATCGTGCCGGGGGCCTGCTGATCTCGGGGACCGATCCGACCGCCGGCGGCGGCGTGATTCCGGGTTACTCGAACCAGCGGCAGGTCGAGCTGCTGGTCGAGGCGGGGCTCACGCCGCTCGAGGCAATCCGGGTTGCGACACTGAACGGTGCGACCTATCTCGGTATCGCGGACAAGACCGGCAGCATCACGGTGGGCAAGCAGGCCGATCTGGTGCTGGTGACCGGGGATCCGTCAGCCAGCATCGGCGACATCCGCAACGTCGAGCTGGTCTTCCGCCAGGGGGTCGGGTTCGATCCTGCCAAACTGATCAGCTCGGTCAAGGGGATGGTCGGGATATTCTGAGCGCGGCTGCCCAAGGAGTCGGGCTGAGGCTACTGCGCGAGGCCGACCCGGCTGAGCAACCGCTGGAAGCGCGGGTCGCTGCGGAGCGGATCGTAGGCGGGGTTCACTTTGAGTGCCGTCATCTCGTTGGAGTGTTCCTGGTACGCCTTCTCCAGCCAGGCGAGCGTGTGTTCCCTATCCCCCGCGCCTGCGTAGGCCCAGGCCACCTGACCAGCCTGAATAGGAGAATCGTGGCTCAGCTGGAGCAATTCCCGAATTAACTGGAAGGACCGTGCCTTCTGTCCCGCGCGGCCGGTGACGTAGGCCAATACGGTCCGGTAGATCGGCGGAGTCCAGGTGGGTCGCCAGCGCTCGACTTCGGCGATCGCCGTGGAGAACATGCCTTTCTCGACGTAGGCCTCACAGATCATGTAGGCCTTGGTGAAATCCGGATCGATGGCGAGCACCGAGCTCCACTTGGCGATCGCTTTGTCCCATTGCCGCGCGTAAAACAGAATCGCCCCATTGTCCGCCGCGATGATGAGAGAGAGCGGATCGAGCTGGCGGGCCCGTTCGCTCTCTTTGAGTGCCTCGTCAAAGCGCCCCAGGAAAGCCAGGTATTCGGCATACCAGTGGTGTGCCGTGGCGTAGTTGGGGTTCAGCGCGATTGCCCGCCGGAACTCCCCGCCCGCGGTCTGCCAGTCCCAATCGTAGTTCTCGACGATCAAGGCCAGTGCCGTGTGTGCCTCGGGCAGCATCGAATCGAGCGCCAGCGCCTTCAGCGCCGCTGCGCGCGCCTCCGTGAGCAGCTGCTCCGAGGGGCGCATCGCATAAGCGCGGAAGAGACTGTAGGCATCGGCCAGGGCAGCGTAGGTGCGCGCGTCGCCCGAATCCTTCGCGACCGATTGCCGGAAGTAGGCAATCGCGGTCTCGAGATCAGGCGCAGTCCGTTTGTTGAGGGAATACTGTCCCTTCAGGTAGAGGTCGTAGGCTTCCGCGCTGGGATTCCCGTGTGCCGCGACGGCTGGGGCGCTCGGCGGCCTTCCGCCCAGGCGCGACTCGATGGCGTCGGCAATCTTCTGCGCGATCTCGCCCTCCATCCCCAGTACACCACCCGGGGCCCGGTCGAACTGGCCCGCCCACACCTGGGTCTGGTCCTTCGCCTGAACCAGCTGAGCGGAGATGCGGACATCGGCGGAGTCGCGCCGCGCTCGCCAGCAGCACGTACTGGACCCCCAGCTCGGCGGCGATCTGTGGGAGTGGTGGGGCGTTGTTCTTGTAATGCATCACCGAAGTCCGGGCGATCACGCCCAGCCGGGCGGGATCGCGGCTGCCGAGCTCGGTGATCATCTCCTCGGTCAGGCCCTCGGTGAGGTATTCCTGCGTCGAATCCGCGGTCAGGTTCTTGAAGGGCAGCACGGCGAGCATCGCGCGTCCGTTCACCGCCGCGGGCTTGCGTGAGCGGGTTAGCATTGCCAGGGCGCCGCCGACGCCGAGCAGCGCGAGCACAACCGCCACCGCGATCCCCAGGCGCGAGCGCGCCGGCGGGGCAGGGAGCGTCACGGCGGCAGGCGTCCGCGCGTCGGGCTCGGCCACCGGCGCGATGAAGCGATAACCCCGCTTCGGCACTGTTTGGATGAACCGGGGCTCTTCGGGGTCGTCCCGGAGCACCTGCCGGATCTTCCGGATCGCGACGTTGATGCTGTTGTCGATGTCGAGGAAGGTGCCTTTGCCCCACACCCGCTCGGCGATCTGCTCACGCGGCACCAGCTGGCCTGGTCGCTCGGCCAGGACGATCAGGATCTCGAGCGGAATCCGCTCCATATCGAGCGGCCGGCCGGCGCGGCGGAGCTCGAAGCCTTTGAAATCGAGCTCGAAGTCCGCTCCGAAGCGGAGGGTGGGAGGATCGGAAGCCACGAGTGTCGCGCGAACCCTGTCGGTAACTCGAATGAAATCAGGCAGTTGCCAGTACAGGAAAAATTAATGCGCGCGACAGGTCTCCGCTATTGCTCGAGACCCGCGTCCAGACTTATCCAGTGGCTCCTGCCATTATGGAGTCGTAGATGAAGGCGATCGGAATCTCCGCCGCATTGGCCGCAGCCGCGCTGTTCGCCGCGTGCGACTTCGAGAAGAGTCCCGAAGCTCCCGCAATCCGCGCCAAGATCGCTGTGGCCGGCGGCCACCTGCTCACGGCCCCCGATGCCAGCGGCGAGATCGCCACGTTGAGCACCAGGGGCGTGATCGACATCGGCGGTCCCTTCTTCCAGAGTCTCGGCAGCAATGGCCGATCCTGCGGTACCTGTCACCTGCAGCAGAGCGCCTTCGGGCTCGGCGCCGATGCGGTGCAGGAGGTCTACGCCGAGACGGGGGGGAACGATCCGCTTTTCGCCGCGGTGGATGGCGCCAACTGTCCCTCGGTCACTCCCGCCGCCGGGGCTGCGGGCCACAGCCTGTTGCTCTACTTCGGGCTGATTCGAGTGGGCCTGACGCCACCCGGAAACGCGGATGTCCACATCAACGCGGTGCCCGATCCGTACGGTTGCGCGATGCAGGGCAACCCGGAGACGGTCTCGGTGTACCGTCGAGTGCTGCCGTCCACCAACCTGAGCTTTGTGAGCGCGGTGATGTTCGATGGAAGGGAGACGGTACAACCGCTCAACAACGGAGCCAGCTACCTCGCCAACTTGCGGGCCGACTTGAAGCACCAGGCGATGGATGCGACGCTGGGCCATGCCCAGGCCGCGGCGTCACCGTCCTCGGTGCAGCTCGACGCCATCGTGGATTTCGAGCTCGGGCTCTACACCGCGCAGCACTGGGATCACGACGCGGGAAACCTCAAGGACCAGAACGCCAAGGGGGGACCCGAGGAGCTGACCAGCACTCCGTTCTATCCCGGCATCAACGATCCGCTGGGCGGGAATCCGACGGGGGCGCCGTTCGATCCCAGCCACGGCGTCAGCGTCTATGAGGCCTGGAAGGAGCTCGGCAGCTCGAATCCCAATGCCACGGCACGCCGGGCGGTGGCCCGGGGCGAGGCGCTCTTCAATACCCATCCGCTGCTGATCACGGCGGTCGCGGGCTTGAACGACGCGCTGAACACGCCGGTCATCCCTGGAACCTGTACGACGTGTCATAACACGCCGAACGTCGGTAACCACTCGCTCCCGGTGCCGCTCGACATCGGGACCAGCCACGTCGCCAATTTCGAGGCGAACCCGGAGCTGCTCGCCGCACTGGCGCAGCTCACCCATCCCGACTTTCCGGTGTTCCAGGTGACCTGTACCGGCGGCCCGCTCGCGGGAACGGTGCGCTACACCTCGGACCCCGGGCGGGCGCTGATCTCGGGGAAATGCGCCGACCTCAACCGGATCAAAGGCCCGATCCTGCGCGGGTTAGCGGCGCGGGCGCCCTACTTCCACAACGGTTCGGCGGCGACGCTGGCGCAGGTGATCGAGTTCTACAACCAGCGGTTCCGGATGAGCCTGACCGCGCAGGAGAAGGCCGATCTGGTGGCGTTTTTGAAGTCGCTGTAGCGTCGCACGCAACTTGCTCTTGGTGCCTGGACCGCCATACAATGCGGTTCGATGGGCCTTTTGGCCAGGCAGGCACCTATGGGCTGTGACACTTTGTCCCGCAGCGACAAGTTGTCTCGCGCCGGGTCGGCATGACCCTGCGCCGCCTCATCATCAATGCCGACGACTTCGGGCTTTCGGAAGGCGTCAATCGGGGCATCCTCGAGGCCCACGCCGCCGGGAGCGTCACGTCGGCATCCCTGCTCGTCAACCTGCCGGCATTTCGTCATGCGATAGCCGGTGCGAGGGAGGCCCGGGCCCTCGGTGTCGGGTTGCATTTCAACCTGACGGCGGGCGCACCGGTCCTGCCGGCCGAACGGGTGAAGAGCCTCTGCGACGGTGCGACCGGCGCCTTTCTCCCTCTCCTCCGGCTGGTCGGCCGCGCTCTCCGGGGCCGGCTGGTGCACGGCGAGGTGGTGGCGGAGTGCGAGGCCCAGCTGGATCGGTTACTTGCCGAAGGGTTGCCGGTTACCCACCTCGATTCCCACTGCCACGTCCATATGCTGCCCGGCCTCTGGAAGCCGGTACAAGAGGTGGCCAGGGAGGCCGGCATCGCTGTCGTGCGCCTGCCCTTCGAGGGATTCGGTCACACGATCGCCTCGCCCGCGGCGCTCGCCGAGCAGGTCTGCCTGCGCGCCGCATACCGGCTAGCCGGCGGCAACGGCGGGCCCAGGGTCGTCGACCGGTTTCGTGGCAGCGCGCTGTTCGTGCGGCGCGACTTCCGCAACGGCCTGCTGGCGCTTCTGGAGGACCGCCGGCCGGGGCTCACCGAGCTCATGGTACACCCAGGGTACGGTGACGCCGAGACCGCCAGGTGGGATCGTTACACGGAGGGTCGGGAGCGCGAACTGTCCGCGCTGCTCGATCCGATGGTCCGCGCGCGGCTTCAGGAAGGAGACCTCGAGCTCACCCACTTCGGGACCGTGGTGCCGCCGGCCCCGCGGGTGCCCCGCCGCCGGGCGCCGCGCATCTCGCTGGTCGTCCCCGCTTACAACGAGGCCAGGCTCCTCCCGCGACTGCTCGACTCCGTGGACGTTGCCCGGCGGCGCTATAGCGCCGACCCCGCGGCGGTGGAGGTCATCGTCGTCGACAACGACTCGACCGACTCCACCTCCGTAGTGGCGCGCGCGCGGGGTTGCCGCGCCCTGGTCGAGAAGCGGCGGATCATCTCCGCGGTTCGCAACACGGGCGCCGCCGCGGCCCGGGGGGAGATTCTGGCCTTCATCGACGCCGACTCGCAGCTCCACCCCGACCCCTTCGGCAGAATCGAAACCGCCCTCCGGTCCCGCCGCATCCTCCGCCGGCCCCCCCGCATCCCCCTGGCC
>CAYNNS010000001.1:31181-34881 GCA_964398345.1 uncultured Gemmatimonas sp.
GACCCGTTGGCGGGGGCCGCGGAGGCCCTGGGCCGGGGGGAGATCCTGGTCTTCATTGATACTGACTCGAAGCTCCACCCTGATACGTTCGGCAGGATCGAGGCCGCCCTCAGGTCCGGCCGTATTGTCGGCGGGGCGACCCGCATCACCATGGACCGCTGGAACACTGCCATCGCCGTCACCTTCGCCTGCCTGTCGCTCTGGTCCAAGGTGACCGGATGGGATACCGGGACGGTGTTCTGCCGGCGCAAGGATTTCCTGGCCGTCGGCGGCTTCGACGAAAGCGTCAGCTTCGCGGAGGACCTCGCCTTCTACCAGGCGTTGCGGCGGTTCGGTCGGGCCCGGGGACAGCGGTTTGTCCGGCTGCGCGGAGTCCGCGCGACCACCTCGGCGCGCAAGTTCGACCAGTTTGGTGATTGGGGCTGGCCGATCGCCAACGTCCGCATCCTGTGGCTGGCGCTCATCAAGTCTCCCCGGGCCCAGAAGCTCATCCAGCAGCACTGGTACAAGTCGAGGCAAATGCCGTGATGCTCGCCGCGCTGATCAGCCTGGTGACCGCGTGCGATAGCGGCCAGAGCCTGAAGGTCGCCGTGGCCCGCGACGAGTCCCTTCATGTCGAACGCTCCGGCCGGGGGGAGCCCCTCGTGCTGGTCCCCGGGTTCTTCGGATCGACGTATGGTTTCCGCAAGCTGGTTCCCCTGCTCGAGCAGGCGGGTTATCAGCCCACGATCATCGAGCCGCTCGGCACGGGCTTCTCCTCGCGCCCTCCCCATGCCGACTACTCCTTTCTCGCGCAGGCGGACCGCATCGCCGCGGTGCTCGATACCCTCGGCCTCCGCCATGTGCTGGTGATTGCTCACTCGGTGGGCGGCGCGACGCTGTTCCGCGTGGCGTACCGTCGCCCGGACCTGGTGGCGGGGCTCGTGTCCCTCGAGGGCGGACCAACCGAGAAGGTGGCGACCGACGAGTTCAAGCGGGCCGCTGAGTTCGTGCCGTGGATGAAGCTGCTCGGCGGCCTCAGCATCATGCGGCGGGTGGTGCGGCATACCCTCTCGGACGCGTCCGGCGACAAGTCCTGGGTCACCGACAGCGTCGTGGCGGGCTATACCGCGGGGGCTGCCGCCGACATCGACGGCACGCTGAAGAGCTATCTCGCGATGGCCGCGGCAAAGGAGCACGATCGCCTCGAGCCCCACCTCAAGGAGATTCGCTTCCCGGTCCGTCTGGTACTGGGGGGCGTCAAACACGACGGGCGAGTCGAGCCCCAGGAAATCGCCGAGCTGCAGCGCTCGCTCCCGGTGTTTGCCCTCGACACCATTCCCGGGGCAGGGCATTACCTGCAGGAAGAACGTCCGCAGGCGATTCTGCCGATTCTCGCGAAGGTGCGCGCGTCCGCCGGCCTGCCGCAGCTCCCCCGATGAGCATCCCGCTGTCCCACCACGCCGCGGCCCTCGGATTCGTCGTTGCCGACATCGTGCTGCGGGCGCTCCGGACGCGTACGCTGCTTCCGGTCCCGCTGGTTCGCGCGGCGGCGATCAATACCTGTGGCGATGCGGTTGCCGCGATCACGCCAGGCCGGATCGGAGGCGATCCAGTGCGCTACCTGGGCTTCCGGCGGCTGAACGCGGAGCGCTCCTCCATCTTCGCGCTCTTCGGTCTCGAGATCGCGGCTGACGCCGTGGCCATGGTCGTCTTGGGGGTTCTTCTGTCCTTGGCCTTTCGGCCGGCGGCGCTGGAGCTGGTCGCAGCAGCCCGGGACCTCTTGAACAAGCGGGGACTCGGGATGGTGGTCGTGGCCACGCTCGCACTCGCCATCGGGAGCGCGGTACTGACCCGCCGGTGGCTTCCCAAGGCCGCGGAGATGGTGTCCGTTTCGCTGCGCGATGCCTGGCGCTGTGCCCGGCTGCATTCTCCGGGGGTCCTGCTCCTCACCGTCGCGCTGACCCTGCTGAGCCTCGTGGCTCGCGGGGCGATCCTGCCGGCACTGCTCGCCGGGACACCGGGGCTTGGGTGGGGAACGCTGCTCATGGGCTCGGCGGTGCTGTTATATGGTCAGCTCCTCGCGCCCACTCCGGCGGGGCTCGGCGCCGTCGAGCTGGGAGCGGTGGCCAGCCTGGCGGGCCACCTGCCGCTCCACAGCCTCCCCGCGCTGTTGCTCATCTGGCGGACGTACACGCTGGCACTCGGCGGGTTAGCAGGCGGAGCGCTCCTGGCCAGGGCGGCGATCCCGGCGTCCGAACTGGCGCCGGTCACGTTTCGATAACCGTTCGCTCTCATTCTTCCCGCAGGGCTTCCATGGGGTCGACCCGGCGGGCCCGGAGCGCGGGCAGGAGGCTGGCGAGGAGCGCGGTCACCAGCAGCACACCCACCACCCCGCCGAGGACCAGCGGGTCGCGCGGGGAGGTCTGAAAGAGCAGCGGCTGCAGGAAACGCCCCGCCCAGAGCGCGATCACCATCCCGATCGCGACCCCGGCCACCGCCAGCAGAAGGCTGCGCTTCACGACCATGCCCACGATCGCGCTCCCGCCCGCCCCGAGGGCAATCCGCACCCCGATCTCATGGGTGCGCTGGGCGACGAGGTAGCTCATCACGCTGTAGAGCCCAAGCGCGGCCACCACCAGCGCCAGGCCGCCCATGAGCGAGAACATGCTGGCCCCCAGGCCGCCAGGGCCGGATCTGGGGATCGACCGATTCCTGCATCGTGCGCACGCCGACGAAACTGATGCCGGGGTCGAGCCGGCCGAGCAGGGCCCGCATGGTCGGGATCGCGGCGGCGGCGTCGCCCCGGGGGCGGACCAGCAGGCTGGCGCAACAGAAGCCTCCCTCCTGGCCGAGTGGGATGTAGTACTGCATGACGGCGGGCTCCTGCAGCTCGAACCGGCGCGAGTTACCCACCACACCCACGATGCGGTAGCAGCGGGTGGCGGTGTTCTCTGACTGGCCGGTGTAGAGGCACTCACCCAGCGGGTTCCGCCCCGGCCAGAGCGTCTCCGCCATGGTCTGGTTGACGATGGTGACCGGCTCGGAGCCGGCGCGGTCCTCGGGCAGGAAGCCGCGGCCGCGGAGCAGCGGGGTGCCTACGGTCTCGAAGTAGTCGTAGCCGACTGCGGCGATGTGGGGGGAACCGCCCTTGAGGGGCGGAATCGAGTCGCGGCCCGCCACGCGGACGAATTGCGAGAAGGACGACTGGAAGGCGACGCCCAGCGCCAGGCCCGCGTGCTCGACGCCGGGAAGGGCGCGCGCCGCCAGGACCGCCCCGGCGAGCACGGCGGCCTGGTGTTCCCGGGCGAGCCGAACCGCGGTGGTATCGCCGCGCGCGGGACTGGGCCAGCGGGGATCGACGACCAAGACTCGCTCGGGCTCCACCCCCAGGTCGAGCGCCCTGACCCGGGCGAGGCTCCGGACGAATAACCCGGCGCCCACGAGCAGCAGGATCGAGAGCGCGGCCTGCGCCACCGTCAGCCCGGCGCGGAGCCGGCTCCGCTGCATCCCGCCTTCGCGGATTCCCGACTTGAGCGCGTTGGTCAAATCCGGCCGGCTGGCCCGGAGCGCGGGGACCAGACCGACGACGATTCCGACGCTCAGGGCGACGGCGGCCGTGACCAGCAGGACCCGGGTGTCGACCGGCGACTCGGGCCACTCGATCGAGGGGAGCAACACCGCACGGATCAGGCGCCCCCCCACGAGGGCGAGGCCAAGG
>CAYNNS010000002.1:0-26898 GCA_964398345.1 uncultured Gemmatimonas sp.
CCCGACATCATGGTCATGGCCAAGACCGTCGCGAGCGGCTTCCCCGTCGGCGTCACCATCACCCGCGACGAGATCGCCGCCGCCTGGCAGGGCAAGACCATCTCGACCTTCGGCGGCAATCCCATCTCGATGGCGGCGATGGACGCCACGCTCGAGGTGATGGAGCGCGAGCAGGTGCCCGCGCGGAGCGCGCGGCTTGGCCGTCAGCTCCGTGCCGGGCTCGAGGCGCTCGCCACGGAGCACCCCTGGATCGGCGACGTGCGCGGGATGGGCCTGATGCAGGCCCTCGAGCTGGTGGAAGATCCCCGGACCAAGGAGCCGAGCCCGCGCAAGGCCGCGGCGCTGCTCGAGGCGGCCAAGGCGGAGCGACTGCTGATCGGCAGCGGCGGACTGTACGGCCACGTCATCCGCATCGCGCCCCAGATGCTGATGAGCGAGGATGAGGTTGCCGACGGGCTCGAGCGGTTGGGACGGGCCTGCCGGCGGGTGGCGTGAGCCGCGGGAGCGTCCTCCTGCTGCTGAGTCTCGGCGCGGCGCCCGCCGCGGCCCAGACCCTGGTGCGGACCGCGCTGCTCAAACTGGAGGATGGCTGGGCGGCAGCGCTGGTGCGCCGCGACGCGAGCTACTTCCAGCGTACCCTCGCGACCGGGTTTGTCTATAGCGAAGACGCGCGCAGCTTCACCCGTGCGGAGGTGCTGCAGAGCCTGCTCGATCCCGCCGACACCGTGCGCGAGGCCCACAACGAGGCGATGGCCGTGCACGAATTCGGCGGCACCGCGGTCGTCACCGGCTGGCTCATCGTGCGGGGCCGCAACGCGGGCGGGCCCTACGAGCACCGGTATCGCTTCACCGATACCTGGATGCGCCAGGCGGGCGGCTGGCGAATCGTGGCTGCCCACGACTATCTGACGCCGCCGCGCTAGCCATGCGCGGCCGGCTGCCGGTCCTCTTCGTCACCGCGTTCATCGACATGGTCGGGTTGACCATGATCATGCCGCTGCTGCCGTTCTACGCGGAGCAGCTGGGCGCGAGCGCGACGGTGGTGGGACTGCTCATTGCGGCGTTCTCCCTCGCCCAGCTCCTGGTGGCACCGGTCTGGGGCCGCTCCTCCGATCGCTATGGCCGGCGCCCCGCCATTCTCGCGGGGCTGCTGGTGACCGCGGTCGCGTACGTGCTGTTCGCATTCGCGGGCTCGTTGCCGCTGCTGCTGCTTTCGCGTCTGCTGCAGGGTGTCGGCGGCGGCACCATCGGGGTGGTGCAGGCCTACGTCGCGGATGCCTCTCCGGTCGAGCAGCGCACCCGGAGCCTGGGCTGGCTCTCGGCCGTGACCAGCCTGGGTGCGGTGGCGGGGCCGGCCTTCGGCTCGCTGATGATCGCGGTCGGGGGCCGCTCCGCGCCGGGGCTGGCCGCCGCGGGGCTCGCGCTGCTGGTGGCGGGGTTTGCCTGGCGCTTCCTCGGGGAGTCGCGGCTGCAGACCACCTCGGGGGGACACGCGCCGCGCACGACCGGGCGGGCCGCGCTGAGCGGAATCCTAACCCGCTGGAGCGCTCCCGCCTCGCGGCTCATCTGGATCTACGCGGTGGCCATCGGCGCCTTCTACGGCACCGGCCAGATCGCGCCGCTGCTCCTGGCCCGCCGCTTCGCCATCACCGAGCGCAACGTCGGCTTCTTCATCATGTACCTGGGGGGCATGGGGGTGCTGATCCGCTCCCTGGTCCTGGGCCCGGCGGTCGACCGGCTGGGCGAGGCGCGGCTCTCGCGGCTTGGCGTGGTGCTGCTGGCGATCGGGCTCGCGGCGACCGGGCTAGCCGGCGGCTTCCCGCTGCTGGCGCTCGGCTTCACGCTCATGCCGTTCGGCACCGCGTTTCTCTTCCCCTGTGTCACGGGCTTGCTCTCGCGGGTCGTCCCGTCCCGCGACCGCGGGCTCTACATGGGAGTGCAGCACGCCTTTGGCGGGGTGTCGCGGGTAGCATTCCCGGTTGCCGCGGGCGTGGTGATGGACCGGTTCGGTGTGGGGGTGCCGTTCTGGATCGCCGGGATCCTGGTGCTGCTCACCTTTCCGCTGACCCGCGGCATGGCGCAATTCGTTCCCTCCCAGCCCACGCCGTTGCCCGCCGAAGAGAAGATCACCGCGCCGGACGTCACCGGGGAGTTTCCGGCGAAGCCTGCTTGATTCCTGCTTGACGGTGTCCCGCGAGCTTGCCGGCCATCCCCTTGGCTGGAGGTAGTATGCGTCCCCGCTTGCCGGCTCTCCGACTCTGGTGCGCGCCCGCGTTGTTGCTGCTCTACCAGGCCGCGCCGCGGCCGTTTCTCGATGAAGTCGGCCATCTCCGTCTCGCGCTCGGCCTGACGCGCGGCGGTTATCACGACGAGCGATTCGATTGCGCCGGCAACCTCACCAGCAGCACCCCGGAGGGCTATCATGCCGAGGGGGGGCAGGCGGAAGCTTGGTTGGGTCACAAATTCCGCCTGGGAGGTGCATTGGGTCGGCTGAGCGGCTCCGGTGATTCGCAGCTCGATCCGCATGGCGCGACCTTCGGCTCGGTCATCCTGGCCTACGAGAGCAATAAGCTCGGGCTCGGTGGCGGCCTGGCGTATTGGCCCGAGCGTTTCGGAGGCAATGGGAGAACCCCGGCGCTCTACCTCCGTATCGGCCGGATCGACAAGGTTCACTTTCGCGTGGACGAGAACACCTCCGCCGGGCCGGGGGCTCCGCCAGCTTACCGAGTGGGGATCGGGAAGGGATACGGACCGGGCTCGCCCACTCGCTGGTTCCTGGGCCTCCACGCCTATCCCTTCCAGGGGGACAACAAGGTCAGCGTGGGGGGCGAGCTCGGGCTGCCGCTGCACGCTCCGATCCAACCGGTTCTGCAGGCCGCGGTCGGCGGAAAATCGCAATGGATGCTGGGTGTGGGCCTGAGCGCCACGATCGGGAAGCCGCGCCGATAGTCTCCTCCTCGCACGAATGACGTTACCTCGCGGCACGATCGCACAGCGACTCTGGCGCGGTGGGGCTTCTCGAATCACCTTAGAGCCGACTCGCACCGAGGAACCCCGATGGCACGCACCGTCAAGCGCGCGAAGAAGAAGCTCAGGGTTGCATCCAAGTCCAGGTCCGCCCGGCGGAAGCCCGCGCGGGCCCGCCGTCCGAGCAAGCCGAGCCGGGCCCGGAAACTCGGCGCCGCCGTCAAGGCGAAGGCGCAGGAAGGCTTTGAAGTCGTGAAGGAAAAGACCCAGGCCGGCCTCGAGGTCGCCCGTGAGGCGCTGGTTTCGGCCAAGGCAGTCGCGGGCAAGACGCTGCACGCCGCGAGCTCGAGCGTGAGTGCGGCGGTCGAGGACTTCAAGGAGAAGATGGCCGAAGGCTGACCCGGTAGCAGTAACCCGCTACTTCCGCACCGGCCGCACGATCAGCGGGTGATAGCGATCGTTGCCCGTCCCGAAATGCTCCTGCAGGTAGGCGATCAGCCGGGGCGCCTCGGAGTCGCTCACCTCGGCACCCCAGCCCTTCATTTTGGTGATCGATGCGGTCCACTGCCGCTCGGTGAGCCGCTGCTGCCGCAGCACGTCGCCGGAGTGACAGAGCTGGCAGGCCCGGTCGGCGATCGCCTTGCCGTCGCCGTCGGGTAACGGCGGGGTCCGGGATCCGGGCTCCGCCGCCGGCGCGGACGCCGTGCTCCCGGTCGCCTCGGTCCGATCGGACACCTCGACCGACGCCGTGTCCCAGCCGTTGGAGAGATACCCGCTCTGATTCCACACGGGCTCGCGCGGCTGCACGGCGCCGCGACTATCCGTCGCGCGGACCAGCAGCTTGACCGTGCCTGCGCGCGAGGCTTTCCAATCGAACCGCCACAGCCGCCAGGAGTGCGGTGCGTGCCTGCCATCCAGCACGGCCGCCCGCCAGGTCGCGCCGTCGTCGTCGCTGAGCTCGACCTTGGCGACGTCGGGCGCTCCCGAGAAGGCGAAGCCGCGCAACGTGACCAGCGATCCCGGCCGCGCCAGGCTCGGGGCACTGGTGATGGTGGCTTTCACCAGCAGCTCCGTCACCGGGTTCATCTCTTCGGGCTTGAAGGTGACCCCGGGAGCGCCGGGAGTCTTCGGGTAGCGGTAGCCGACGTCCATGTAGAAGCCGGTTTCCGGCTCGGGCTGCGCGCTGAGTCGCGTCAGCCATTTCATCCAGTGATCGCCGGCCCAGCCGGGTACGACGAGCCGGGCGGGAGCGCCGTGGAGCGGCGGCAGCGGAGCTCCGTTCATTTCGTACGCGACGAGGGAGTCGGCGAGCGCTTTCTCCAGCTCCAGACTGCGGTGGAACGCCGGCACCTTTCCCGGCGGCGCGTCGTTTCCGGCCGTATGCAGGTGGCGGGCGCTCGGCTTGAGCCCCGCGCGCGCCAGCAGGTCCCGCACCCTCACGCCGGTCCAGCGGGCGTTGCCGACGGCTCCGCTGCCCCACTGCACCCCCGGCACCGCGGGCGACTGGAGACCGCGGCCGTTGCCCGCGCACTGCAGCACGCAGGTCGCCGAGGCGCGCGGCAGCCGCTGGAGCTCGGCGAAGGAAAGACTCAGCGGGTTAGCCACCTCGCCGTCCACCACCAGGCGCCAGGTGGCCGGATCCGGCACCCGGGGCTGCCAGTGCGAGCGGACGAAGAACAGCTCGTTCGGGGTGAGGAAATCGCCGAGCAGGTCGAGCGGGGTTTCGGCATCGAGCGCGTAGCCGTTGAGCTGCAGCAGGCGCTTCGGGCCGGGACCGCCCTGGCGGAACCAGCGCAGCGCCGCCGGGGCGAACGCGCCGCCCAGCGCGAGCGTCAGGAAGTCGCGGCGGTGCATGGGGCTCACCTGGGGGCTCCCGTCTTGGTGGAGGTGTCGCCGAGCTCCGCGCGGAAGCGCGCGGCTTTCTCGGGTTGCTTGAGCGAGTCGTAGGCCAGCACCAGGTCTTTCCGGGCATTCTTGAGCCAGCTGACGCCGGGATCGGCGAGTTTGCTCACGATCTGATAGCCGGCGTAGCTCTCCGCCGCCGCTTGTTCGAAGCGATGTTGCTGCACCAGCGCCCTCCCCAGCTTGATCCGTGCGATGCCGGTGTTGAGGTGCGCGGGCCCCTGGGCTTCGGTGAAGATCGTCACGACCTGCCGGAACAGCTGCTCGGCCCGGGCGTAGTCTTTCCGCTCGGAATAGACGCTGCCCAGGTTGGACATGGCGATGCCGTAGAGCTGGTGGTTTTCGCCGTAGACCTTGCCGTAAATCTCCAGCATCCGGCGGAAGTGGGCCTCCGCCTCGTCCAGGCTGCCGCGATTGAGTGCGGTGTGTCCCAGCTCGTTCAGCGTCGATGCGACCGAGGGGTGGTCGGGGCCGTACACGCGCTGCTTGATCGCCAGCGCGCGCTCGAGCACCGGCACGCCTTCCCCGAACTTCTGTTCCGCGACCAAGGCGCGCCCGAGCATGGTCAGGGCGTAGGCGGTTTCGTGATGTTCGTGGCCGTAGAACTCCTCCATGAGCGCGAGTCCCTGCCGATCGTACCGCTCGGCTTCCGCATACTTGCCGCGCTGGAATTCCGCGGCGCCGAGGTTGATCAGTACCCCCGCGACGAGCGGGTGGCGCTCACCGTAGAGCTCACGGTACATGGTGAGGACGCGCAGGTTGACCGAGTCGGACGCGTCGTAGCGCCCCGCATAGAACTCGTCATCGGCGAGCTGGCCCAGCGCTTCGGCGTACTCGGCCGTCGGTTTGCCATCGGCTGGCGCATACAGCTTGGTCGCGAGCTCGCTCGTCCCGATGGCCTGCTCGTACTTGCCGCGGGCGGTGAGCACGCTGGCCAGGGCGAAGGTGGCGCGCGCGAGCGCGGGATGACCGGAGGGGAGTCGCTGTTTTCCCGCCGCGAGGGCGGTGTCGACGAGCTGCTGGGCTTGCTTGAGCTGCGCCTGGTCGACGCGCAGTAACGCCAGGGCCACCCGGCTTTCGGTCACCTCCGCGCTGCCGTCCGGGAAGAGCCTGAGGCGCTGCTCCAGCGCCAGGCGTAACAGCGTGTCGGCACGGGAGAGATTGCCGAGTTTCTGGTAGATGCTTCCCAGGGTGCCGTAGAGCTCCGCCTGGATGGCGGGCTCCAGCGTCAGAGTGCGCGCTTCCTGGAGGCCGCGGTCGACCAGGGTGACGACGCGCAAGCTGTCCGCGGGACCCACGGCCTTGTCGCCGCCCTGGAAGAGATTGAGCGTGAAGCGCTGAATCCGCTGGGCGCGGGCCGCTTCGGCCCGCGCCACATTGCGGGCGCCGGTGAGGCGCACGGTGTAGAACCCGACCAGCGTGATGAGGACCAGCAGACTGAGGGATCCGGCCGCGACGGCGGTTCGATTGCGCCGCACGAACTTGCCCACCCGGTACCCCAGCCGGTCGGGCCGCGCGTCGAGCGGTTCCGCGGCGAGATAGTGATCGACGTCCCGGATCAGCGCTTCCACGCTCTGGTAACGGCGCGAGAGCTCCTTGTGCATCGCCTTCTGGCAGAGGACGTCGAGGTCGTTCCAGGCGCTCTTGCTCGCGGCAAGCTCGCGTCCACCCTGACGCGCCGCCAGCGAGGGTCGCTCCGGCTCCTCCTCCAGAATTGCGGTCTCCACTTCTCCCGGCGTACGCTCGCCCACCTCGAAGGGCAGCCGTCCCACCAAGAGCTCGTAAAGCACCACGCCGAGCGCGTAGACATCGGTGTGAACGCCGACCCGGGCCCCGCGGATCTGCTCGGGCGCGGCGTACGCCGGCGTCATGAGGCGAAGGCCGGTGCGGGTCTGCTCCGCGCCGGCATCGAGCCCCTCGAGCTGTTTGGCGATGCCGAAGTCCAGCAGCTTGATGTGTCCGTCCGGCGTCACCAGGATGTTCGACGGCTTGAGATCGCGGTGGACCACGAGGTGCTGGTGGGCGTGCTGCACCGCTTCGCAGACCGCGCGGAACAGCGTGAGGCGCTCGGGAATCCCGAGGCGCCGCTCGGCGCAGTACCGGGTCAGCGGGACGCCCTCGACGAATTCCATGGCGAACCACGGCGTCCCGTCCGCCAGCGTTTCGGCGTCATACAACCGCGCAATGGACGCGTGGCTGAGCTGCGCGAGGGTCCGCTGCTCGCTGGCAAAGCGCTCCCGCCGCGACGGCGAGAGCGAGGCGTCCCGCAGGATCTTGATCGCCGCGAGGCTCCCGAGGTCGTCGCGCCGGCCCAGGTACACCACCCCCATGCCGCCTTCACCCAGCACGCGAGTGAGGCGATAGGGTCCGAAGGGCCCGGCGGGGAGCGGGGTCGCGAGGGGTTTGCCCAGCACCAGCGCCGCGGCGTGCGCCACATCGTGATCCAGCAGCGACGTGCCGCGGTCCTGTTCCAGCATCGCGAGGACCGCCTCGGCGAGCTCGGCGTCGGTGCCGCACTCCGTGCGCACAAAGCCCCGCTGCTCCGCGAGGGGGAGCTCGGCGGCGGCATGGAACAGCGCCTGAATCCGGTTCCAGCGGGTCTGGTCTATGGCTTCATCTCCTGCGCCAGCCAGGCCTTCGCGGCACGCCAGTCGCGCAGCACCGTAGCTTCCGACACTCCGAGCAGCTCCGCCGTCTCCGCCACATCGAGCCCACCAAAAAACCGGCTCTCCACCATCGTCGCCTGGCGTGGGCTCAGGTGCGCCAGCTGCTCCAGGGCGGCGTCGAGCGCCAGCAGCTCTTCCGCTCCGCTCTCGCCCTGCTGGAGCGCTTCATCGAAGCTGACCAGCGCCATGCCCTGTCCGCGCTTGAGGGCGCTGCGGCGCCGGGCGGCTTCGATGAGGACCTGGCGCATCGCGCGCGCGGCGATGCGTTTGAAGTGCAGCCGGGAAGTCAGCGCGAACGGTGGGGAGTTCGCGAGCTTGAGCCACGCCTCGTTGACCAGGCCGGTCGGACTCAGCGACGCGTTGGGATCGTCACGCCGGACGCTCGCCGCGAGGCGGCGCAATTCCTCGTAGGTCACACTGAACAGATGATCCAGCGTCGGCCGGTCGGCGACCAGCGCTCCGAGCTCGTCGCTCGTCAGCCCGTGCTGATTTTCGGTCCGGCGGGGTGGCATGACGGCGGATCATACGGTCGGCCCGGCGCGTGGGGAAGGCCGGGGTGCTCACGCCCTAGAGCCCCACGCGCTTGCGGATGGCCGCAAGCCGCGGATCGTTGGAGAGCGGCGCGAAAACCGGAGAGCGCAGCGGCTCGCTCGCGAAGAACGGCTCGTGTCGCGCGACGGCGCGCTCGAGCGCGGCGAGCGCCTCCGCCCTCCGCCCCAGACCCAGCTCCACCTTCGCCAGCGCCGAGGCGCTGTTGGGCCTGAGCGGCGGTGCCGCCAGGCGAGTGGCAATGGCCGTCGCCTTGGCGCTGTCTCCCAGCTTGGCGTACGCCAGCCCGAGCATGCCGAGCGCCTGCTCGTTATCGGCCTCGAGCGCGAGCGCGGCTTCCAGGGCCCCCACCGCCTTCACGGATTCTCCGCTATAGAGCAGCACCGTTCCCTGCAGCAAGCGCACCGTCGCGAGCGAGGGACCCAGCTTGACGGCCTGGCGGACCATCGTGACGCTGGAGTCGCCCTTGCCGTCGCTCGCGAGCGCGACCCCGTAGAGCGCCAGCGGCAACGGGGCTTCGGGATCGAGGGCGACGGCGCTGCGAAAGCGCGACTGGGCCTCCGCCCACCGGCTGCGCACCAGATCCAGCTCGCCGCGGGTTTGCTGGGCGGGGGCGTAGCGTGGATCGAGTGCCACGGCGCGATCGAGATCCGCGGCCGCGGCGCTCCACTCCCAGCGCTGCAAATGGACCAAGCCTCGGGTCGTCAGCACTTCGGCGGAATTCGCGTCGAGCTGAACCGCGCGATCGGCATACTGGAGCGCGCGGTCGAAGGCGGAATCGGCGGCGCCGCCGTAGATCGGCAGCCGGACGTAAGCATCCGCCAGACCGGAGAAGGCGCGCGCGGCGGTGGAATCGAGCTGGGCCGCGGCCTCGAAATGCCCAATCGCTTCGCGCAGCCGGGCTTCTCCGCGCTGCTCGAAGGCATAGCGGCCCTGCAAATAGCGATCGTACGCTTCGGCGATGTGAAAGCCGCTCGTCACGCCGGTGGCCTTGGCCAGCTTGGCGCCGCGCTGCCGTTGCAGCGCCGCGACGATAGCGTCGGCGATATCGGCCTGCACTTGGAGCAGGTCGCCGCTCTGGCGGTCGTAGGAATCCGACCAGAGTGCCGCGCCGGAGCGGGTATCCACGAGCTGCACCGTGACGCGGATGCGATCCCCCTGGCGTTGCACCGAGCCGTCCAGCAACGCGCCGACCCCGAGGCTCCGGCCGATGGTCGCCGGGGGGGCGGTGCGCTCGGCATATTCGGCGGTAGCGAGGCGCGACGCGACCCGCACCGTCGGGTCGCGCGCCAGCGCGGCGGAGAGCGCATCGGTGAGGCCCTGGGCGAGATAGGCATCGGCGGAATCGGCGCTGCGGCTCACGAACGGAAGCACGGCGAGCGCGGTGGTTGGTGCGGAGCTCCCATCGCCCCTGCGGGCGACCAGCGCCCGGATCCCGAAGAGCGCGAGGGCCAGAACGCCCGCGCCGAGCGCTCCACGCGTGAGCCAGCGGCGCCGGCGCACCGCGGCGAGCGAAGGGTGGCTCCCCCCGGTGACCGGCAGCTCTTCGAGCGCCGCGAGCACCTGCTCCGCCGAGGCGGGGCGATCCTTCGGATCCTTGGCGAGGCAGGCGCCCACCAGCGCGGCGAGCGCCGGGGGCGCATCGGGCCGCAGCGATTCGAGCGCCGGCGGGCGCAGCGTGAGCTGGGCCGTGAGCAGCTCGCGGGGGGTCATGCCTTCGAACGGAACCCGGCCCGACAGCATCTCGAACGCCATGACGCCCAGCGAATAGAGGTCGGCCCGCGGATCGATATCGCGGTCGCCGGCGGCCTGCTCGGGCGCCATGTAGGCCGGCGTCCCGATGGTGAAGCCGGCGCGGGTTAGGGTCGAGTCGGCGCTGCCGGCCACCGGCTCGGCGGATTGCGCCACGGCCTTGGCCACGCCGAAGTCGGTGATCACCGCGGCGCCGCCCGCCAGCAGGACGTTCCCCGGCTTGATGTCGCGGTGGATGATCCCCTTCGCGTGGGCGAAGGCGCAGGCCCGGGCGACATCGCGCAGAATGGAGACGGTCTCCCGGAGCGACAGCTGGGCCGTCTCGTCGAGCAAGGTGCGCAGCGAGCGCCCCTCGACGTACGGCATGATGTAATAGGGCACACCGTCCATCACGCCGGTCGCGAGGATCCCGACGATATTGGCGTGCGAGAGCGCCGCGGTGAGCCGGATTTCGCGCTGAAAGCGGTCCGGGGAGAGACCGAACAGCCGGTCCTCGGGGAGAACCTTGACCACCACCCGGCGCCCCAGGGCACGGTCGACGGCGAGAAACAGCCGTGACATGCCGCCCCCGGGGAGCTCTTCGCCGACCTCATACCCGGGACCCAGCGCCTCCTGCAGGCGGTCCGAAAGCGGCCTCACGCAGTGCCCCGGCTCATGTGGGTTTAGATCGCTGGGTGGTGGGTTTCGTTGCTGGAAGCTAGTGGATCACGCCTCCCTTCTCGAAATCGAAGAGCGTCATCCGCCGCAGCCGGAAGTACGCCTGCCAGTAGCCCCTCAGCGATTGCACCGCCTGGGCCACGGCCTGGTCCTTCTCCGACTGCGCGATGTACAGGTTGTCGATCGCGATGCGCCCGATGATGTAGCGGTTGAGGGCGACCTCGAAGCGCTTGCCCGCGACGGTGTCGGCCTTGAGCGAGAGCGCCAGGTTGCGCCGGGCCTGGGAGAGCTGCAGCGCCGCGAAGTACGCGTCCTGCGCCGTCTGCTGCAGGGTCGCCTGCGCCAGATTCGCGGTGCGCTCCTGATCGGCTTTGGCCGCCTGCACGCCTTCACTGTGGGCACCCCATTGCCACAGCGGCAGCGACACCGTGACCGCGAGCTGCTGCGCGTTGAGCAGGTTGGAGTACACCTGGCTCGCCTCGGGGGCCGTCGCGTTGAAGCCGTAGGTGGCCGACACGCTCGCCCCCGCCCAATTGCTGAGCCGCGCTTCGGTCAGCCGGCGGCGCGCCTGCACGTCCTGCAAGGCGACATCGCTCACGCTGGCGCGGTTCCGCAGCGCCTCCGCGACCGCCTTCGCCGTGTCGGCGTCGAATTCCGGAACGCTGAGGCTGACGTCGAGCTCGAGCGGAGCTCCGGCAGGAAGGTTGAGCCCGAGGCGCAGCGCCGCCACGGCGCGATCGTACTCCAGGCGTGCGCCGTCGAGGGACGTGCGCGCGCGGAGCAGGGCCAGCTCGCTCTGCAGCAGGTCGTTTTCGCCGATCTTGCCGACCTCGTAGCGCCCCTTGTTGAGGGTGTAGAGCGTGTCGTTGGTCGCCGCGTTCTTGATCTGGTTGGCCAGCGTCACCCGCGCCGAGTAGACGTCGAAGAACAGGTTGCTGGTGCCGAGCGCAATGTCCTCGCGTGCCTCCAGGTAGTTGCGCTCCGCCAGCTCCTGGCGGAAGGGCTGCTCCCGCTGATCCCACGCCGAGGCATTGGGTCGCAGCAGATCCTGGCGCAGACCGAATGAAAGCGGCGTGCTGGTCCAGGAATGAAAGGAGTTCCCGCCGGTCACCGACAGCCGGGCGAGCGAGGAGCTCACGAAGAGGTCGCCGCCGGTCAACGGAAGCTTCTGGCTCAGCGTGGCGTTGAGCGAGGCGTTGGTCTGATTCTGCGGCTTGAAGAGCGTACTGCCGTCGGGCTGCAGCACCGAGATGATCGAGCGGTTGTACGACGGCATGGTGCCGCCCAGCGAAAGCTGCGGCAGCAGCCGGGAATAGAACGCGTGATCCCGGTAGCGCGCCGCCTCGCGCGCCGCGGTCGCGGCCTTGGCCGCGAAACCCTGTTTCAAGGCCAGCTCGATGGCCTGCTGCAGCGTGACGGGCTGCTGGGCCGCGGTCATCGATGGGGCGCCCAGCACGAGCAGGCCGGCGATTGCTACCTTGCGCATGAGATTCACGGGTTACTGGTCACTGGTCACTGGTCACTCATACCGCAGACACTCCACGGGATCCTGCCGCGCCGCGCGGTACGCCGGGACGATGCCGAAGCCCAGCCCCACGGAGAACGACACGCCGAACGCCACGATGATCGAGAGCAGCGACACGATGGTCTTGATGCCGGCCACGCGCTGGATCCCGGCGCTCAGTCCGGTGCCGACCAGAATGCCCAGCACGCCCCCGGCGACGCTGATCAGCACCGCTTCGGCGAGGAACTGGAACAGGACGTCCTTCTGGGTTGCACCCATCGCGCGGCGCACGCCGATCTCCCGGATCCGTTCCAGCACCGAGGCGAGCATGATGTTCATGATGCCGATGCCGCCGACGATGAGCGAGATGCTGGCGATGGCGCCGAGCACCACGTTGAAAATCGTCTTGGTGCGCTGCTCCTGCTTGAGCAGCAGCTCCGGCACGCTGATCTCGTAGTCCACCACCCCATTGTGGCGCCGGGCCAGCATGCGCTGGGCGACTTCGGCGATCCGGGGCACCGCCTTGGAATCCGCGACCCGGATGATGATGCGGTCGAGCTGGTTCCGGTTGGTCCGCTCCTGGCGCTGCTCCTCGGTTTCGCTGGAATCGGTGCTGACGAACTGCCCGGGCCGGGCGGCGAGCTCGATGTCGCGCTGGGTCAGCTGCGCGCGGTCGCGGAAGCGCCGCAGCATGGTGTGCACCGGGATGTACACGTCCATGTTGGCGTCCCGAATGCCGAGTCGGGCGGCGATCTCGCCGGTCACCCGCCGGTCGGCCAGCACGCCGACCACAGTGAGCCAGGACTCGCCCACCTTGAGCGGCTTGCCGATGGGATCCTCGGTGGTGAAGAAGCGGGTCCGAACGCCGTTGCCGATGATGGCGATCGGCATGCCGCGATCGACCTGTTCCGGGGTGAACCAGCTCCCGCGTCCCAGCTCGAGATTGGTGAGCCGGAAATAGCTGGTATCCACGCCGACCAGTTTGCCGGAGCGCCGGTGGCCCTCCCGGGTGATGCTGCTGTTGAGCACGACCTCGGCGCTGGTCGCTTCGACTTCGGGAAGCACGTGCTCGATCGCCTGTGCGTCGGCATAGGTGAGCCCCGGCGAGAACTTCTTGACTTCCTTGGCGTCTTGCTCCTTGGCGGGGCCCTCCTTCTGCTCCACCAGGGGTACCACCATCACGTTGTTGGAGCCGAGCAGCCGCATCTGGGC
The DNA here is from genome assembly GCA_964398345.1 of uncultured Gemmatimonas sp. Classification (GTDB taxonomy): domain Bacteria; phylum Gemmatimonadota; class Gemmatimonadetes; order Gemmatimonadales; family GWC2-71-9; genus JABFSM01. The sequence goes on from CAYNNS010000002.1 coordinate 13,210, forward strand.
GAGGATCTCCGATTCGGCGCCCTTGCCGATCGCCAGCATCGCGATCACCGAGGCCACGCCGAACAGAATGCCGAGCGACGTGAGCGAGGCGCGCAGCTTGTTGTGCTCGACCGCCTCGACCGCAGTGCGCAGGCTGAAGAGGACGTGCCCGACGATCCTGGCGCGCAGCTCGGCGAGCCGCTCGCGGGAGAGGGCCACGCTCAGCCCGGCTGCCTGGCCGGAGTTGGCGCTTTGTGCTCCGGTGCGGGCCTCGCCGGGGGCGTCGCAGCAGGAGCCGAGGCCGGGGGGATCGCGCGCGGTCCGACTGCAGTGTCGCCGCCGCTCACCGGCTTGGGCGGCTGCACCGGGGAGTCGGGCAGGCGAACCAGCGCGAGCTTCTCCTTGCCTTCGGGCGGGGAGAGTAACACGCGGTCGTCCTCTCGCAGACCCTTGAGGACGACGACCTCGTCGTCGTTCATCGAGCCAGTGACCACTTCCTGCTTGGTCACCGAGCCGCCGCCCTGCTTGTACACGAAGGGGACACCGTCCTGGCTGCTCACCGCCTCGAGGGGGATGGAGAGCGCGTTGGCGACAGTAAAGGTCTCGATCGCGTTGCCCGTCGTCATGCCGGGCCGCAGGGTGGTGTCGGCCTGCTCGATCACGATGCGCACTTCGTAGACCTTGGCATCCTGATTGGGCCGCTGTTCACCCATGTTGGCGACGCTGGTGACCTTGCCCTTGAGCCGTTTGGTGGGATCGGAGTCGAGCGTGAGCAGCGCCGACTGTCCCACCACGATTTTCCGCACGTCGATCTCGTTCACATAGGTGATCGATTCCATGCGGGTCAGGTCGGGCAGGGTCGCGACGGTGGGGTCCCAGGGGGCAACCTGCGAGCCCGCGGTCTTCTTCTTACCGTTCCATTCCTTCACGTACGTGACCATGCCTGGTGACGGCGCCTTGATGGTGAACGCCACCATGACATCCTGCACGATCTTCAGCTTGTTCTTCTGGCGCTCAAAGTCGGCGCCGACCTCGCGCATTTTCGCCTTGGCCTGTTCGGTCTTGGTCTTGTAGTCCTGGCGCGACTGGGTCAGGGCGCGGTCGGCTTTCTCGTAGTCGATTTCGGCCTGGCGCTTGATGGTGGGCGCTTCGTAGACCGCCTGCTCCTTGGCGAGCTTCTTCTCCTCGAGCCCCAGCTCCATCGTGTGAATGTTCTCCCGCGCGGTGGAGAGGTTGAGCGCCGAGTCGAGCGAAGCCTGCTCGTACACGGCCTGGGCCTTTTGCAGAGCGAGCGTGACGTCCGCGAGCTTCGCCGCGAGACCCGAGCGGTCCAGCTCCGCGACCACGTCGCCCTCCTTCACCAGCGTCCCTTCCGGCACGATCGAGGCGATTTTCATCTGGTACTGGTCGGCCTGCTGAGCGTTTTGCGGCGCGACGATCTGCACGAACTTCAGCGCCCGGAGCTCACCCGACGTCGTCACCATGACCTTGAAAAGACCCTTCTTGACCTTGCTGACGAGCTGAGTGTCTCCCTTACTGGCGGGCCCGCGGGCAAGCAGCAGGGCTCCAGGCACCCCGAGGACAACCAGGATCGCGAGCGGAATCCAGCGGGAGCGGGGGAAGCGCATGACAGGCACCTCGAGACCGGGGTCGCGCAATGGGTTCGGGTACAAAGGAATGAGACGCACCGGCGGCTGCGTTCGTTGCGTCCCGCAAGCCCGGGAAATCTACGTGTTCGAGACCCGGGTAACGACTGCGCGGCCGTAGCCGTATCTTTTCATCTTCCCGTCACTTCCGCCACAGGTTCCGCCATGCGTTCACTCCGTCTGGTTGCCGGTTTCCTGCTTGCCGCCGCCCCGCTCGCGGCCCAGGGCACCTCCAAGAAGGTTCTGACCCAGGCCGACTGGGACCACTGGCGGTCCATTTCCGGTGCGGTGCTGTCGAACGATGGCCGCTGGGCGGCCTATACCTTGATCCCGCAGGTGGGTGACGGAGAGCTGGTGGTGCGGTCCACCGCGGGAAACACCGAGTATCGGGTCCCGCGCGGGTTTCTCGGCAGGCCCAACAACGTTCCGGGTGGTTTGCGCGGCCCTGCGGGCGGCACCGGTGAAGGGGAGCCCGTCGGGCCGAACGCGTCCCCGGCGCAGTTCTCGGCCGACAGCCGTTACGTCGTGGTGACGGTACAGCAGACCCAGGCCGAAGTGGAGCGATTACTGGCCACTCGCCCGGCGCGCGGAGCGCGCGCACCGAATACCACCAGAACCTCACTCGCGATTCTGAGCCTGGCGGATGGGAAGGTCACCAGTATCCCCGGAGTGCGGTCTTTCCGTCTGCCGCGCGACAACGGGACCTGGCTCACCTACGTGGCCGAGCCCGACTCGGCCGCTGCGGATTCGACGGCTCGGGGTCCGGGCCGCGGTGCCGGCGCCGGGGCGCGCCGCATCTACGGTTCTCCCCTGGTGCTCCGCAACCTGAGCAGTGGTGCGGAGGAGCGGCTGAGTGACGTGCTGATGTACGCGATCGACGACAGCGCGAAGGTGCTGGGCTATACCGTCGTCTCGCGCGACTCGACCAGGGACGGCGCCTATCTGAAGAACCTCGCCTCGGGAGCGACCAGCACGCTCGCCGCGGGCCGCGGCAACTACAAGGCGCTCGCGCTCGATCGCGCCGTGAGCCAGATCGCGTTCCTCTCCGATCATGACGAGTTCGGCCGCGACAAAGCGCGCTACGCGCTGTATTACGCGACGCTCAAGCTGCCTTCGGCGCAACCCGTCGTCGCGCCCAGTGCGCTCGCGACCGACCTGCACATCGCGGACAATGCGAATCTGTCGTTTACCCGCGTGGGCAACGCGATTCTCTTCGGGGTCGCGCCCACGATCCCCGACTCGGTTCCGCCGGATTCACTCGTGGGCAAAGCCGTCTTCGACCTCTGGCACTACAAGGACCCGGTGCTGCAGCCGACCCAGCGGCTCAATGCCGTGCGCGATCGCAACCGCTCGTTCCAGGCGATCTACTTCCCCGCAACCAGGAAGTACGTCCAGCTCGCGAACGATTCGACGCCGGCGGTGGAGCTTTCGGACGATGCCCGGATCGGCGTCGCCAACTCGGGTGAGCGCTATCGAATCGAGCAGATGTGGGGCGACGGCGGCAACGACGTCTACCTCGTGAATCCGCTGACCGGCGCCCAGAAGCTTGTCAAACAACGCCTCAGCGCCGGCGCCAGGCTGTCTCCCGAGGGCAAATATCTCGCCTGGTTCGACAAGGGGCACTGGTACAGTTACGCCACCCTCACCGGGAAGACGATCGATCTGACCGGTGGCATTGCCGGCACCAGTTTCGTGCAGGAAACCTGGGATACGCCGGGGGAGGCGGCTCCGTGGGGCCTCGCCGGGTGGACCAAGGACGACAAATCGCTCCTGGTGTACGATCGCTTCGACATCTGGGAGCTCGACCCGGCCGGGCTGAAGCCGCCGGTGAGCGTCACCGACTCCGCGGGCCGGGCCGGCCACCTGGTCTTGCGGATCGTCCAGACCCGACGGCCGCGCGGAGGGGGTGGTGGCGGAGGAGGAGGCGGTGGTTTCGGCGGCGCATTTTTCGGCAGCAACGATCCCATCGACCCGGCCGAGCCGCTGTTGCTGCGGGCCGTGGACGACGAAACCAAGGCCAGCGGGTTCTATCGCGATCGTCTCGGCGTCGCGTCGCGTCCCGAGAAGCTGGTGATGGCGGACGCGGCCTTCGGCCAGCCGGTCAAGGCGGAGAACGCCGACGAGTGGCTGGTGACGCGCGGGACGTTCGTGGAGTTCCCCAACCTCTGGGTCGGTCCCGCGCTGACGCAGCTGAGCCGGATCTCGGATGCTAACCCGCAGCAGCGGGACTACAACTGGGGCTCGGTCGAGCTGGTCCACTGGGTCAGCACCGACGGCGTGCCGTTGCAGGGCCTGCTCTACAAGCCCGAGAATTTCGATTCGACCAAGAAGTACCCCATGATTTCCTATTTCTACGAGTCGCTCTCCCAGAATCGTCACGCCTACGTACCGCCCAACGGCCGCAACGTCATCAACCCGACCCACTACGTGTCCAACGGGTACCTGGTTTTCGAGCCGGACATCCACTACGAGACCGGCTATCCGGGACCCAGTGCGATGAAGTCGATCCTCCCGGGTGTGCAGATGCTGCTCAACCGCGGCTACGTCGACGCCAGCCGGCTGGGGCTGCAGGGGCAGTCCTGGGGCGGCTACCAGACCGCGTTCATGATCACGCAGACCCACCTGTTCGCCGCGGCGATGGCGGGCGCCCCCGTCGTCAACATGACCAGTGCCTACGGCGGCATCCGCTGGGGCTCAGGCGTCGCGCGGGCGTTCCAGTACGAAGTGGGTCAGAGCCGGATCGGCGGCTCGATCTGGGAGACGCCGATGCGCTACTTCGAGAACTCACCGCTCTTCTGGCTCGACAAGGTCACCACGCCGCTCTTCATCATGAGCAACGACATGGACGACGCGGTGCCGTGGTACCAGGGGATCGAATTCTTCGTGGCGATGCGCCGGCTGGGCAAGGAAGTGTACCTCATCGATTACAACGGCGACGTGCATAACCCGGCGGGGCGCGCCAACCAGAAGGACATCGCGATGCGGATGCAGCAGTTCTTCGATACCAAGCTCAAAGGTGCGCCGCCGCCCGACTGGATGGTGCACGGCATCCCCTACATCGCGAAGGGGCGCGATCAGCTTGGGACCCCGGCGCCGGGGGCCGCGGCGGGGGCTCCCGTTGCCATTCCACCTAGGCAGCCATAGGCTCGCCTCCCACCGTGGCTGCCCGGCTCGAGCCTTCGCGTCGGCTGTTAGGCCATATCCTGCGGGAGGTGTATCAGGGGCCCGCATGGCACGGCCCTGATTTGCTCGCGACGCTGCGCGGCATTGAGGCGGTGGCGGCGCGCCGGCGCCCTGGACGGGGGCGCAACAGCATTTGGGAGCTGGTGCTGCACCTCGCCTACTCGCGCTATTGCCTGCTGCGCCGACTGGGTGTGGTCACCGGCCACTTCCCCCGGCCACTGCGCAAGAGCTGGTGGCCCAGATTGCCCGAAGAAGTGAGTCCGGAGCAGTGGCGTCGGGATTTACGGCTCCTCGCCGATTACCAGGCTCGGCTGCTGGAAGCGATCGCGCAGGTTCCCGAGGCCCGCCTCCGCGGGCACCGGAGCGGCCAGACCCGAACCTTCGCCGGCGAGCTGCTCGGCGTGGCGATCCATGATGCCTACCACGCCGGGCAGATCCGGCTCCTGGCGCTCAGCGCTCGCCGCGCCGGATCGTGATGTCGCCGTTCACGACGCGCACCCGGATCCAGCCGCCTCCCTCACCGACCTGACCGCGCGCGCGGACGAACTTGCGCGGTGAGCCGTAACGGTCGTCCCACTGCGTCGTCTCGTCGTGCTCGAGCTCCCAGTCGCTCTCGATGCGCGTGCGGCGCCCGTTGTTCTGCGTGTAGGCGGTCTCCAGATCGAAGCGGCCGTTGAAGCCGCGCGGCAACACCAGCTCCAGTGATCCCTTGCCGGAGCCGACTTCCACCGATTGTTCGCGGCCTTCCGCGTCGATCAGGGTGATCTCCACGTCCCCCGCGCCGGTTTCCGCGCGCACCGATCCCGCCACCGGCCCGATCCTGATGTCGCCGCCTCCGGTCGAAGCGACAACCTTGCCGTTGGCCCGGCCGACGTGGACGCGGCCGCCTCCCGTGTGAACCATGGCTCCATCGGGCGCGGACTCGAGGTCGATGTCGCCACCGGCCTTCTCGATGTGGAGCATTCCCCGGTTCTCCCCGGCTTCAGCGCGCAGGGTCAAGAGTTTTCCCTCGGCATCGCGGACCGTCCTCATCTCGTGCTCTTTGCGTTCCAGCTCAGCCTTGCGCTCCGCTTCGCTGCGAGCGGGTTCTTCACGCGTCGCCCCGCCTTCTCGAAGGATCTCGTCGAGACGCTTTTCGATCTCGCGGATCTCATCGCGCCGCTCACCGGAGCGCCGCAGCTCTTCCAGACGCGCTTCGAGCTTTTCGATCTCCTCACGCCTTTCCCGAAGCTCCAGTTTTCCGGACTCGACATAGTTTTCCGTCCGCCACTCTCTGGACATCACCGGACCGCTCCCCGAATTGCCCTTCAGCGGTCCCTTGACCCGCACGAAATCCACGGTCCCGCTCCCAGTGCCGACCTCGCCGGTCAGCTCGGAATCGGTGACTCGGACATCGCCGCCGCCGGTCGAGAGGTCGGCCTGGCCGTGCACCCGCTCGAGGGTCAATCCGCCGCCACCCGATTCGCCGGTGAATTCGCCGTCCACGTCCACGATGGACACGCGACCGCCCGCGGACTTGACCCGGATGTCGAAGCGATGCGGAACGCTGATCTCGAAGGTATGGGAGGTCGAACTGCTGTTCCGCTCACCTTCCGAACGCGCCCGGAGCACCACGCCGCCTTCACCGCGCTCGAGGCTGACCCGCGTGTCACGCCAATCGGCGCCGCCAAGCCGGGCCCGTACCTGAACCCGGGGCTCGTCCCAGCCCCGAATGTCGAGCGTGCCGCCGGTCTCCAGGTCGAAGACGATCCGGCCTCCTGGAGCAGCTTCGATCGTACGCACAAGGGTCGTGTCGGACTCGCGCGCAAGGTTCGGCACGATGGCGGCCACGGCGCGCGTGGGAACCGGGCTGAGCACGGCCACCGGCACGAGCAGCGAGAAGCAGCCGGTCCAGAGCAGCGCCCGCACCCCGGATCGAGGAGCCGAGCGCGGCCGGCGCTCATCGAGCAGCGCAAGCAAACGGCCTTCGAAATGCGAGGGCTTCGCCATGCCAATGGCGACGACTCCGCCCGGCCGCAGGGCCTGCGAGCCGCGGGCTACCTCGAGCAGGTGACCCGCGTAATCGGTCACCGGGATGCCGCGGCACACGACCTGGTCGTCGCAGGCCCTTTCGCTTTCAACCCGGAGCCGCCGCGCGGCGAGCCAGGCCAGCGGGTGAAACCAGTACAGCGCGCACGCCACGGTGGCGATGAACTGGGCGAGCATGTCGCCCCGGGCGGCGTGCGCGAGCTCGTGGGCCAGCACGACCCGGCGCCGCTCGCTCGTCCAGTCCTCCGCCGAGTGGGGCAGCAACACGACGGGCCGCCGCAGCCCCCAGATCACCGGCGAGCCCACGGCCCCGGAGCGCAGAATCCGCGGCGTCTTTACGCCGTGGTCGAGCGCCTCGATCTGTCCCATGCGCTCCCATTCGTGGCTCGCCAACGGAACGGCGGACCGCGCGATCCGCGCCAGACCGAGGTGTCCCATGACGTACCAGAACGCCACGATGAGCGCACCCGCTCCCCAGAGGGCGAGCATCAGCTCCACGCTGGAGAAGCGCGGAGGCGTGCTGCGTGGCGGCGCGCTCGGTTTCGGCGCCGACCCGGTCGCCGCCGCGGGCGTCGCGAAAGCAGGGAGCCCGGGAACGAGTGCCGGAGCGCTTGCCGGCGATACTGTCCGCCACGCCGCGATCCGGATCGGAAGCTGCGGCGCGATCGGCGCCGAGAGCGTGAGCAGCACGACCCCGCTCAGGGCAGCGGTCCAGAGCAGATGGCGCAACGCGGCCGCCTGGCGACGCAGGCCCTGGGCGGCCAGGAACGCGAACAACAGCACCAGGGTGACCTTGAGCAAGAGACTGGCGAGCGGGTTCATGGGCGTCCTCCCTGGCGGCGCGCTCGCTCCACGAGCTTGACGAGCCGCTTGAGCTCTTCCGGTGAGGCGGGTCGCTCGGCGCCGCCGAGCATGGCGGCGACCGCGGACTCCATCGAATTGTTGAAGAAGGTGCGCAGCAGATGGCGGGCCGCGGTGCGGCGCACCTGTTCGGGACTCTCGGTAGGAAGGTAGACGTGGCGGGGGCCGTCCCATTCGTGGCGGACGTGTCCTTTGGTTTCGAGCAGCCGCAGCATGCTCCGGACCGATGAGTAGCTCGGCGGGTCGGGCAGGTCGGCCCGCACCTCGGAAGCGGTGGCGCGACCCCGTCGGAACAACACGTCCATGATCTCCCGCTCCCGGCGCCCGAGCTCCGCATACAAACTGGCCATAATTCCCTCCAGGTTGTGCTGATGTACTAGCACTGTGCTGATACACTAGCATCAAGCCGCAAGGCCGTCAAGACCCGGCGCCGCACGCGCGCAAGACTCCTGCTCGCACGGTAGCTTCGCTGGATGCATGGAGCCGCCCGGTTGCCTGGACTCGCTGCGCTTGCCGTCGCCCTGTCCCCGACGGCCGGGCCAGCCCCGCATGAGGACCAGCCGAGGAATCCCGCACCGGCCGTGGCATGGCGTCCTCGCAGCGATGCAGCGCTCGGAGCGGTGTCAAGCGACAACAGGTATTTGCCGTTCTTATCGGGGAACGACGCTCGGGGCCAGCTTCTCGACGGACGCGAGCTGTTTGTCCGCGACCTCTCGAGGGGAGAAGTTCGCCGACTGACAACCACGGCCAGCGACGATGAGAGTGCCGCCTCAGATAACTGGTGCGTTTGCACCTTCGAAAGCGGCTCGCATCAGATTGCCTATGCATGGTGGGTCAAGCCTCCAGGCACCAACCGGCGGGATGCGTGGCACCTCGAGCTTCGAATTCTCGACGTAGATGTGGCGGTCCCGGCTCCGCGCACAATCTATTCCGCAGCCCCCGGCACCTTCGTCGAGCCGTTTGCCTGGCAGCGCGGCGGCGCACTCGCAGTTCGGATCTGGGACCAACAAACAGACTCCGTCCGGATCGCCATGATGCCGACGGACGGAACCAGGCCGACGGTCCTCGCGGCCGGCACGGCGAGCCGGCTTCCCGGGCCCCTGACGCTGTCTCCGGATGGACGCTACCTTGCCGCGGCCATTCGCGAAGACACGACCGCGGACCTCGATATTCTGTTGTTCGACCTGCGCGACGATCACCGTTCGATGCTCGTCTCGGGCTCCGGAAACGACGTGCCCGCTGCGTGGACCCCTCAGGGCGACAGCCTGCTTTTTGTCTCGGACCGGGGAGGAAACAGCGCGGTGTGGGTAGTAGGCGCCGCGCTCGCGCCACGAACTGAGCCCCGCAAGCTGGTGTCGGGGTTCGCGTCCGACCAGACGCTCGGAATGACCGCCGACGGGCGCCTCTACTACATGAAGCGCCAGCTCCGACCAGGTGCGATTCGAATCGACTCGGTCGTTCGGCGCGGCGGCTCGATCGCCCTTCACCCCATCGACTCGGATTCAAGACCATTTGACGCTTGGGAAGCCAACCTTACGTGGTCGCATGCGGGTACCAGACTTGCCTACGTAATCGGCACCCAGTCGCGCTGGCTGGTCGTGCGGACACCCGCATCGCACTTCGAGCACACCTACAGGCTCCCATTGAGTGAAATCGGAAGCCTGCGATGGTGCCCGAACGACTCGCTGCTCGTTGTGAGTGGTCCCGACCTGGAGGGAGCTGCAGCCCTGTTCGTCGTTGTGCCAGAGACCGGCCAGCGAACCCGGCTGCCTGTCAGCGGCGACTTCCGAGGCTGGTCGAGCGAATCCCGCGCCCTGTTCATCGATCGGGCGACGCCGGAGCACCCGGACAGCATCAGCGTGTACAGGTACGATCTGGCGACTGGGCGCGAGCGCGAGGTCTACCGCGGCGGCAGTGGCGGGCCGGGCCGGCTGGCGCTGTCGGGCGACGGACGTACGCTCTTCCTTCGCATCCCGGTTCCTCCCGGCCGCCCGCCGCACTCGCTCATCGCTCGCGATGTCGCCAGCGGAGCCGAGCACACAGTTGCCACCAGCGTCACGCTGGGCCCGCTCTCCGTTTCTCCACGAGGCCGATTCGTCATTACCAGTACGGACGAAGGCACCCGTCTCATTCCCGCCGACGGATCAGCGGCGCTCGTACTCCCGAACGCCAGCATCGAGGGCTGGGCGCAGGACGACCGCCTGGCGCTGAAGGGGGGAGCGGGAATCATCCCGGGCCACGTCGGCCCCCAAACCGTGTCGTTGCTCTCGCTCGACGAGCACGAAGAGCGTCCGATCGTGCTCTCGTCGACCGACCTGGACGACGGTCACGGCTATGCGTTGAGTCCCGATGGTGGCAGACTCGCCCGCACGCTGCAGCAGCCGTATCAATTCTACGCGAGGCTCCGCGGGATGAGTCCGAAGACGGTGGAGGTTCTCGACCTCTCTCGACCGGGTGCGGCGGGCAACACCGGTGCAATCAGCGCCCGAAGTCCTGCGCATGCCGGGCAAGCGATCGTCGGCGTATCTCTGGAGGACTCGACAGCCACCGCAAGTGCATTCGCCGGATTCAACGCCGCGCTGATGGTGTCTGCAGTTCCCTGGACTGACCAGAGCTTCATGGCCCAGGTTCGCTCGCTCGCGACCGGATGGATTCGCTATCCGGCGGGCGTGCGAGCCGCGGCCTTCGATTGGCGAACAGGTGCAAGCCGTCAGGAGTGGGTGGACCAATTCAAGGGGACGGCATTCGTGGCGCAGATTCAGGATGCGCACCGCGTGCTGCAAGCTAAGGGTGGCGAGCGGGTCGACGATGCTGCCGCTTTTGCGCACCAGGTGGGGGCCGCCGGGCTCATCGTCGTGGTCAATGTGTACACCGACACGCCGGAGTCCGCGGGGGAGTTTGCCCGGTACGCTCGTTCACACGGAATTCCGGTTCTCGCGTGGGAGCTCGGTAACGAACCGACGCTGCTTCCGGAGTTCTTCCCTGATGCGACGACGTACGCCAAGAAGATGCGACCGTTCGCCGATGCCATCCACGCAGCGGATCCTGTTGCCACGGTCGCCCTGTCTCTCGAAATCGAAGGCCTTCGCAAGGGAGGCTGGGACTCGACGCTGGCACGATTCACTCCCCGCTACTGGGACCTGTTGAGCTACCATGAGTATCCCCCGCTGAGGGCAGCGAGCCAGGATCTCGTCGCCGCGCTCAACGAGGTGCTCGAGACGGAATCAGATTCGTATGTTCGCGACTACGTCGCACGACTGTTCGGCTCCATGCCGGTCGTCGTGACGGAAGCCGCTCCCGGGAGCGGAAACAGCCTTCCGGTCGGAACCAGCATGATCGGCACGCTCTATGGCGGCCTCTGGGCCGCCGAGTTCGCGATGCGCCTCTCGACGCTCCCGCAAGTCCGCCACGTCGGGTTTCATCAGCTGCTGGGCCCCGGTGGCATCGAGGTGAGCTCGGACGGGTTGGACCTGCTGCTGCGAAACAGCGCGACCGCCGGTGCCGTCGCCCCCGGTAACCGTGACTTTGGCTTTTTCCCGAGCGCACAAGGCGCAGTGTACGGAGTTGCGGCGAGCGTGCTGAATCGGGCGTCCGCGACGTACCACACGGTTGTGACCGGCGGCGGGACCGTACCGGTCCATTCGAGTGAGAAACTGGTGCCCGCGCTGCATGCGCAAGCCTATCGCACGGGTGCGACCGTGACCCTCCTCATCACCAACAAGGGCAGCGCGACTGAAGCGATCGAGTTGCGAGCCGGCGGGGTTCGTGTCTCCGGCCCTTTCCACATCACAGTGATCGGCGACGTCGGACTCGACACGCACAACACGAAAACACGGAGGCCGGTTGCCCCTCGCGCGGTGGACTCCTCCGGACCTCTCCTGTTACCTCCGTTTTCGCTGACCGCGATATCATGGATACCTCGACCTCCGCCGGGTTGAGGTGGGCAAAGTGACTGGAAAATCCCTTCTCAGGCGGTAGCTTCGCTGCAACCCAGCACCAACCGGAGCGGCACGTGGGCAACGAGTTCCTGATCACTCTCGTGGTCGCGTTGTGTTACCTCACTGTGGTGCGCTTCGTGGACGTCAACGAGCGCGAGCCGGTCTGGTCCCTGTCAGTAGTCTTCGTGCTGGGTGCTCTCGGCGCTTGCCTCGCCAATCTCGTGCTGGGATCGGCGCGGCTCTCGCTTCCGGTCTGGCAGGGCGCCGTCGCGGTCGAGACCACCAAACTGCTCGCGCTCGCGGCGGGCATCATGGTGATGAAAGGCGTCGCCCGGATCCGGGGCTGGTCGGAATTCAGCGATCTCACCGACGGTCTGGTCTACGGCATCGTGGTCGGGCTGGGCTACAGCGTGGGGGAGACCTTCGTGCGGGAGCTGCGCACCGCCCAGTTCGTCTCGTTGCACCTCACCGAAACGCCCTGGCGGATGTGGGTCCGGGCCGCGGCCTCGGGTCTCTCGCACGGCGTCTTCGGCGCGGTCGTCGGACTCGGCTGTGGAGTGGTCCTCGAAGCGGAGAGTCGCCTGGTGCGGCGGGTGGCGCCCTTCCTCGGTCTCGCCGGCGCCGTCGCGCTGAACGCGCTGTTTCGGATCCTCGCGCACGGCAACGCCCTGGGTGGCCAAACCGCACTGCTTCGCGCCTGGCTGGCGGTCCTGCTCCCGCTCATCCTGCTGATCGCGATCGGGGTCTACGCCTTGACCGTGGAACGCCGCGCCATCCACAAACATCTGTCCGAAATACCGGATCCCGATCTGGTACCCGCGGCGGACCTCGAGTTTCTCGGCAGCTTCTGGCGCCGCCAGACCCGCTACGCCGGCTTGCTGCTGCGGGGTCGAGTGGCCGAGTGTTTGCGCGTGGCCGCCCGCCACAACCGTCAGGTCCAGCTCGCCCTGCTGCTGCGGCGGCTCGCACGCGAGGTGGATCCGGCCCGCCGGTTGCGCTTCGAGCGCCAGGCGGAGCTGGTGCGCGCCGCGTTACGTCATGCCGGCCCGGTTGCGGTGCTGCTCCTGCTGGTGGTGGGGATCTCCTGCGGGGGTCCGCAGCCAACCCCTCCCCCTAACCCGCCGGACACTCCCGCTCCGGCGCCGAGCCCCGCCCCCGCCGAGACGGTCTCGCTCGACTCGCTGCTCGCCCCGGCCGAGCGCGACATCGACGGCTACTGGTCGGGTCAGCTCGGCGCGGCGTACCGGTCTCCGGAATCGGTGGGACCGTACTCTCCGCACTCGACCGCCTGCCCGCCGCAAGCGAAGAATGCCCGCTGGTGCGCCGCGGAGCGCAAGATCTTCTACGACCCCGATTGGCTTGAGAGCTTTCGCAACGAGGCGGGCGATTTCGTCCCGATCTTCGTCATCGCGCACGAGTGGGGCCACTTGGTGCAGGACCTGCGCGGTGACCTGGGCGCACCAGCCGGCCTCTGGAGTCTGCAGGTCGAGCTCCAGGCCGATTGTCTGGCCGGCCAGTGGGCCCGGGATGCGGCGTCGCGCGGAGTCGTGAAATCGGGTGCCGACGACCAAGCCATGCGTGCGCTGCGCGGCATGCGCGACCCGGTCGACTACCCCTGGTTCAAGCGCGACGCCCATGGCGACGCGGGCCAGCGGATCGGCGCCTTTCTCGAGGGCGACGAGGGTCGCACCTGTAGCGGGGACGACTTCTGGAAACGCGTGCACGTCGACCCCCTCGCGGCGGAGCAGAATGTCACCCCCGAAAACGGTTCGATCCTGAAGAGCCTCGCCTGTCGCGTCGGGCGGTTCGAGCGGACCAGCGCCTTCCTGTGGCCCGAGGCGCTCAGTGACCAGGTCACCGATGCGGTCCAGGCGACCTTCGAGTCCGCGGATGGCGTCACCGTGTCCTACTATGCGGTGGCCCTGGTGTCGCAGGCCGCGGCCGAGGCCCGCATCGAGGGATTTCTCGAGAACATGCAGAAGGCGGGGTACAAAGTCACCAAGGAAGGACCGGGCAAAGACCGCACGGGCCGCCAAATCGGGCCGGTGGGACTC
>CAYNNS010000002.1:26908-33013 GCA_964398345.1 uncultured Gemmatimonas sp.
AGCGTGGTGGCGACCGAGTTCGTCGGGTACCTCACCCTGGCCGACATGATGAAGGGGGGCGGGATCGCGCCGCGCACCGCCGCCATCGCGACCTACTGCCTCTGCGGCTTCGCCAACATCCCCTCGATCGCGATCCAGATCGGCGGCCTCTCGGCGATGGGCCCCAGCCGCGCGGCCGTCCTCTCCCCACTACGCCCCAGGGCCCTTGGCGCCGGGCCCCGGGCCCGCATCTAGGGATTCCTGGGTAACAGGGAGAAGGCGGGCCACAAGATCACCAAGGAGGGCCCGATCAACGACAGTACGGGCCGCCAGATCGGACAGTGGGACCTGCTCGAAGGCGCCAAGGAGCTCGTGGTGCTGCGGAACGGTCAGAAGGTGACCACCTACGAGGGCCCCGTCGACGCGGCCTGGGAATTCGGGACGGCAAAGGCCGAATTCGACTGCAAATAGGCGCTAGCGCTTCCGCCAGTAGCGCGCCAATCCCTGCCAGCAGGCCTCCGGCCCCGCGCCGGCGAGGTAGTGACTCGCCAGCTCGGGCGAAACCTTTCCCTCGATCCACTCTTCCAGCTGCTGGACGAACCAGCGGGCCCGGTCGGCGTCGCTGCCCTCCCGCGCGAGACTGACCCGCGCGAGCTCCGCCCAGGCCACCAGTCCGGCGCGCAGCTCTTCGAGGTGGCGTTCCGGGGCGATCCCTGGGCCGAAGTGGGTGAGCACGAGCTGTCGCGGCCGCCACGCCAGGATCCGCTCGAGCGAGGCCAGCCACGCTTCCAGGTCGAAGTCGGGTGGTGGTGTGACCGGGAGCACCACCGGAAAGGCCGGCCCGTAGAGCCCCGCAGTGTCCCCGACGAACGCCACGCGGTCCGCCGGGTCGAAGTAGCTGACGTGATGCGTGGCGTGCCCCGGCGTGTACGCCACGTCGATAACCCGCTCACCGAAACGCAGCCGTTCGCCACCGCGCAGCAGCGTCACCCGATCCTCCGGCACCGCCGCTACCTCGCCCCACAGGGCATCCATCCGGTCACCATACAGCCGCGTGGCGCTCTGCAACAGCTTGGTGGGATCGATGACGTGAGGAGCGCCGGCTTCGTGCACGTAGAGCCGTAACCCGGGGATTTCGCGTGCCAGCACACCGCTGGCCCCCGCATGGTCGAGGTGGATGTGGGTGAGCAACAGCGCCGCGAGCTGCTCGAGCTCGTAGCCGTGCTGTGCGAGCCCGGCGCGCAGCGTGGCCAATGAAACCGTGGGCCCGGGATCGACGATCAGTGGCCCTGCCGAGGTCTCGAGCAGGCACGCCGCCACGGCCTGGGGCCGGCCCAGGTGTTCGAGGTCGAGCACGTGACAGTCCACGGGGGAATCGCCCATGTCTTATATATAGGGGTGACCGGCTTCGATGTCGGCGTCGTGGGACTCGGCGCGATGGGAAGTATGGCGACCCTGGAGCTGGCCCGCCGGGGCCTGCGGGTTATCGGCTTCGATCGCTTCACCCCGCCGCATCCCTTCGGCTCCTCCCACGGCAAGAGCCGCATCATTCGCGAAGCCTACTTCGAGCATCCCCAATACGTGCCCCTGGTGCAGCGCGCCTACGAACGGTGGGCCGCGCTGGAACGCGACGCCGGGGAGCCGCTGCTGGTGCCGACCGGCGGTCTCATGGTCGGGCCGGTCGACGGGATCCTGGTTTCGGGCGCCAGAAGGAGTGCCCGGGAGCACGGGCTTCCGTTCGAGCTGTTGAGCCCCGCGCAGGCCGCCGAGCGCTTTCCCGTCTTCAGGCTGGCCCCGGGGGAGGTCGGACTCTTCGAGCCCAGGGCCGGCGTGCTCTTGCCCGAACGAGCCGTGGCCGCTGCGCTGCGGCTCGCCGCCGTGGCCGGAGCCGAGTTGCATTTCGACGAGCCGGTGTCGAGCTGGAACGCGGGTGAGCGGGTGACCCTGCGAACCCGTGCCGGGCACCGCAGTGTCGGACACGTGGTGCTCGCCGCTGGAGCCTGGCTGGCCGGTGAGCTGCCGCAGCTCGAGCTCCCGCTGAGCGTGGCTCGGCAGACGCTGTTCTGGTTTGCCTCGGAAGGCGATCCGCGCACGGGCCCGGATCGCATGCCGATCTTCATCTGGGAATGGCAGCCCGGGCGGATGTTCTATGGCTTTCCGGATCTTGGCGACGGCGTCAAGCTCGCTATTCACCATGAGGGGGAAGCGTCCCCGCCGGACCAGGTGCGCCGCACCGTGTTCCCCGATGAGAGCGCGGAGCTCGTGGCGGTGGCCGAGGCACGGCTCGCAGGCATTGCGGGTCCGCCGCGCGAGAGTGCGGTCTGCCTGTACACCAATACCCCCGACGGCGATTTCATTCTGGACCGTCATCCCGCCGACGCGCGCGTGATTCTCGCGAGCCCCTGCTCGGGGCACGGATTCAAGTTTGCGCCCGCGATCGGCGAAGTGCTCGCCGATCTGGTGGAGCAGCGCGCGCCGCGCTTCGACTTGACGCCGTTCAGGTTGTCGCGGTTTATCCAGAGCTAGAATGCGCCGATCTGCCGCACTCGAGACCCTGCTTGCCGGTTCAATCGATTACGCCGGGCTGTATCCGCCCGCCGAGCTCGAGCTGCCGACCACGCTGGGGAATTACCGCAGCTACCAGCGCTCACCGGATCGCTGGGCGCTCGCCCGGCTGGTGATCCCGGCATTCCGGCTGGGAGAGCTGAGCGAAGCCCTCCGCATGAACGAAGACAATGAGCCCCTGGCGCTGACGGTCGCGCTGGGCAACGACACCGCGAGGGATCTTGCCGCGATCGAGGGGTTCCATCGCGATGAGCCGCAAGCTCGAATCGAAGCCCTCGAGCTCAAGGCAGCGAAAGGGGAGCTGGGCCCCCTGCTCGCCGAGGTCCCTGCCGCAACGGCGCGCTACGTGGAGCTGCCGGTCACCGATTTCGACGCGCCCGCGGCAGCAACCATCGCCGCTGCGGGAGCGTTTGTGAAGCTGCGCGCCGGCGGCGTTACGCCGACCGCCATTCCTGACCCCGGGAGCGTGCTGGCGTTTCTGGAGACTGCCGCGGCACAGCGACTCGCTTTCAAAGCGACGGCTGGGCTGCATCACGCGCTGGGGGGGACTTACGCTCTAAGCTACGCCGCGAACGCTCCCCGCGGGGAGCTATACGGATTCCTCAATCTGCTGCTGGCGGCCGCCGTTCTTTGGCATGGCGGTTCCGCAGCGCAGGCCCGGGCGGCACTGCTCGAGCCCGATGCCGGTGCCGTGCGTTTCACGAGCACTGCGCTGCAGTGGTGTGACCTGAGCTTCACCGCGCCGATGCTGCAGCAGCTCAGAGAGCGCTTCTTCCACTCGTTCGGCTCGTGTTCCTTCCGTGAGCCGCTCGCGGAGCTTGCGGCAGGGCCCTGGCACTGATGGCTCACCTGCAGCTGGACGAGACCCATTCTCTCGCGCTCAAGTCCTGGGTGGAATCCTCGGCGCATGGCGGCGACTTTCCGCTGCAGAATCTGCCGCTCGGGGTGTTTCGCGTGGGCACTGGTCGCCCGCGGATCGGAACCGCCATCGGGCAGTCGGTGCTGGATCTGGAGCGAACCGTGAGTGTCGGCGTGCTCGGTGGCCTCGATCCCGCGGTCCATGAGGCCCTCTGCGCCAGCACGCTCAACCCGCTGTTCGGCCTGGGCCGCGGAGCGCTCCGCAGTGTTCGCCGGGCGATCCACAGCCTGTTGCGCGCTGACTCCATGCTGTCCCGGCCTCCCGAGGAGTGCCTGATTCCGCAGAACGAGGTGGAGCTGCTGCTGCCCGTCAGCATCGGCGACTACACCGACTTTTACGCGTCGATCCACCACGCGAGCAACGTCGGCAGCATGTTTCGCCCCGAGCAGCCCTTGCTCCCCAACTACAAGTGGGTCCCGATCGGGTACCACGGTCGCGCCTCGTCGATCGTGCCGAGTGGAACCGGGGTGCGACGCCCCGTGGGCCAGCTCAAGAAGGACAGCTCTCCTGCGCCGAGCTTCGGGCCCACCGCCGCCCTCGATTTCGAAGCGGAAGTCGGCATGTGGGTCGGGAAGGGCAATGCCCTCGGCGAACCGGTCCCCATCGCCGAGGCAGAGGAGCATTTCGCCGGTTTCTGCCTGGTGAACGACTGGTCGGCGCGCGATGTGCAGCGCTGGGAGTACCAGCCGCTCGGCCCGTTCCTGTCGAAGAGCTTTGCGACGAGCCTTTCGCCCTGGGTCGTGACGCTCGATGCTTTGGAGCCGTTCCGGGTGCCGGCGGCTGCCCGTCCCAGTGGGGATCCGGCCCCGTTGCCGTATCTCGCCGACGCCAACGCGGAGCGGGGCGGGCTCGATCTCGCGCTCGAGGTCTGGCTCACTTCGGCCCAGATGCGGGAGCAGGGCAGGGCGCCACTGCGGCTCAGTTACGCCCACTTCGCCCAGCTCTACTGGACACCGGCACAGTTGCTGACCCATCACGCGAGCAACGGCTGCAACCTGCGGCCGGGTGATCTGCTCGCGAGCGGCACGGTTTCGGGACCGGAGCAGGCGAACCGGGGCTGTCTGCTCGAGCTCACCTGGGGTGGCAAGGAGCCGGTCCGGCTCCCCAGCGGCGAAATCCGCAGCTTCCTGCTCGATGGCGACGAGGTCGTCCTGAAGGCACGCTGTCATCGGGAAGGGTTTGCCACCATCGGCTTTGGCGAGTGCCGCGGCGTGATCGCGCCGGCGTGAAGACGCAGGTTCGTGTCACGCATCTCGAGATGCGCTCCCCGGCGGAGCTGCGTCCCGCGCTGCGGGTTCCGGCCGATCTCATCCTGCTGCGCGCCGGCATCCCCTCGCCCGAGCTGGGCCGTTTCCTCTACACCGCGGTGGGGGGTGACTGGTACTGGCGCGAACGGCTGCCCTGGACGTACAACCAGTGGCTGGCGTGGCTCTCGCGACCTGACGTGGAAACCTGGGTCGCTCTGGCCAGCGGAACGCCGGCGGGGTACTTCGAGCTCCACACCAAGGGGAATGCCACGGTCGAGCTGACATATTTCGGTCTGCTCCCGGGCTTCGCCGGCCGCGGATTGGGAGGTTATCTCCTCACGCAAGCCGTCGAGCGCGCCTGGCGCGTGCGCCCCGGGATCGAGTGCGTGACGGTGCACACCTGCACCCTCGACCATGCCGCGGCCCTGCCCAACTACCTGGCGCGGGGTTTCACGGTGTTCAAGGAGGAGGAGCAGCTCGTGGAGCTGCCGGAGCACCCACCCGGTCCGTGGCCCGGCGCCGAGCGACCCCGATGAATCTCGCCGATCTCCGCCGCGATTACGCGCGGGCCGAGCTGAAGGAGACCTCGGTCGACCCCGACCCGGTGCAGCAGCTGCAGCGCTGGCTCGATGACGCCGCCACCGCCGGGCTGCTCGAGCCCGGCGCGATGACGCTCGCCACCGCCCGGCCGGACGGCACGCCCTCCGCCCGGGTGGTGCTGCTCAAGGGGCTCGACGAGCACGGCCTGGTGTTCTTCAGCGACTCGCGCAGCCGCAAGGGCGAAGAGCTCTCGGCTAACCCGCAAGCGGCGCTTTGCTTCTGGTGGGGCGAGCTGGAGCGTCAGGTTCGCGTGGCCGGCGGCGTCCAGCCGATCAGCGCCGCCGATTCCGACGCGTACTATCGCACCCGGCCCGAAGGCAGCCGCATCAGCGCGTGGGCGTCGCAGCAGAGCCAGGTCGTGCCGAATCGCGCCGTGCTCGAAGCCCAGTGGACGGCGGCCGCCCAGCGTCTGGCCGGAGCCGAGATTCCCCGGCCCCCCTACTGGGGCGGCTACCGGGTAGTGCCGATCGAGTACGAGTTCTGGCAAGGCCGCCCCAGCCGGTTGCACGACCGGTTGCGCTATCGCCGTAACCCGGAGGGCCACTGGGTCCTCGAGCGGCTGAGCCCCTGACCCAAGCCAACCCCGGAGCCTCGATGCGTCGCTTGCTCGCTCTCGCCCTTGTCGGCGGCGTCACTCCCGCCCTCGCCCAGGCGCCCTTTCAGCTCGACGTGGCGAGCATCATGCGGGGTCCGGAGAATACCGGGCGCGAGCCGGCGGCCATCCGCTGGTCGCCCGATGGGCAGTGGATCTATTTCCGCTGGCTCCCCCCCGGCACCAGCTGGCGTGAGCCCCTC
>CAYNNS010000003.1:0-28763 GCA_964398345.1 uncultured Gemmatimonas sp.
GAACATCGCCGCGGTGATCCCGAAGGTCGTGGCGACCGATTCCCGCGTGAACAGCAGCAGCACGAAGGAGAGGAACACCCCCGTCAGCGCCGAGTAGCCCAGGAACAGCAGCGACGCGGTCGCGGGCGCCAGCTTCTGGACCCGGGCGTTGAGCAGGATCACGATGCCGAACTGGGCGATGAGCAGCACCCAGAAGGCGACGCGGTTGCCCGCCAGGCTCTGGACCAGCGTGGGCGAGCTGGCCACCAGCCAGGCCGTGAGCGCGGTGACCGCGAGCCCGGCGAACATCCAGGCATAGACCGCGCGCAGGAAGGCCGACGCGCGCGCCACCTGCGCCGCGGTAAAGCCCGCGACAGCGGGAGTGGGAGTGAGAGTGGGCGAATTCGGGTCCATGGGACTGCTCCAGCAGGGAAAAGGACAGACTTGGATGCTAGCGGGTGCGGGGCTGGATGCAACTCGCCGGGTTCAGGGCACGATCTGCACGCGAACCGGCGGGGCGGCTAACCCGCCGGGCTGATCGGTGAGCAGCGTCGCCTTGATCAAATACTCCCCCGGCGCCACCAGGGAGCCGCCGTCCGAGCGCTGGTCCCACACCTGGCGCACCCGCAGCCGCTGCCCGGGCCCCAGCGGGTACACCCGCAGCGCGCCGAGCATGCTGCGTCCCCGTAACAGGCTCCAGACCGCGCGGTTCCGCGAATCGGTCACCACGAAATCCGCGGTGGGGGTACGGCCCATGAGGTTGAGGGTGACCGGAGCGCGGCCGCCGTTGCCGACCGAAAAGACCAGAGGCACCAGCCTGCGCGCGCGGACCCGGGCCGGTGCCTCCAGACTGAGCCGAAGCTCGCTCTGCTGCGTGGCGTCCCCCTCCTCAGTGCGTGCTGAGGGGTCCCAGCTCCTGCACGACGTTCTTGAGCGGGCTGTACACGAACTGGGTGCCGTTGCCGTTTCCGCCCCAGAGAATGCCGACCAGCTTCACGTTGTTGCCACCGAGCGACTGCCAGACGCCCGACCCGCTGTCACCGCCGAGCACGATGGTGGCGCTCGAGCTCACGAAGGTCTGGCAGAGCTGGACGATGTTGCTGCCGGAGACGCCGGTGTTGACACAGGTGTTGCTCACGGTTCCCTCGGTCCATCCGGTGGTCCGGCCCACCTTGTCCACCGTCTGGCCGACGGTGACGCTGTTGTTCAGATCGTCGGCGGTGATCGTGAAGCTGCCCACGATATCGAGCGAGCCGTTGTTGGCTCCCGAAGTCCGCGCGATCAGACCGAGGGCCTGATTCGAGCCGTCGATATACGCCGCACGCGAGGCATCGCTGTAACGGCAGCGCTTGTTGTGCGGGCAGCCCGGCAGCGCGCCGCGGGTATAGACCGGATCCGCAACCTCGGTTGCGATCTGGGTGCCGTTCACACTCTGAAGCGGCTGCCAGTACGGGGTGCCCTCCACGCCGCCCTGGGTGTTGGTGCAGTGCGACGCGGTGATGAAGGACTTCTGCGAGCCGGACGTGGCGTTGAAGCCCACCGAGCAGAGATAGCCCGGGAAGTTGATCTGCACCCCCGCGCGCACCGGACGGTCGACGACGCTTTGCAGTGACGCCATCTGCAGGATCGGCTGCGACCGCTCTACGATCAGCGCGTCATCAGGGATACCCAGCTGCGCCGCCGCCGCGCGAATCCGGCCCATGGCGCCGAGATCCTCCACGCCGACCCGTACCGCATTGGCGGTTTCATCGTCGTCGACGAACACCGCGCCGGTGCCCTCGAAAGCCGCACCGGTCACGTCCTGCTGCCAGCGCTCCAGATCTTTCCAGGCATGCTTGGCGTCGCGGACCTTGAGCGCGGCACCGGTCTTCTCCAGATAGCGCTGCAGCGCCTGCTCGGCCTTGCCACGATCGCCGCCCCGAGCCAGGTACACCGTGGGGGATCCGTCGCGGTCGATGAAAAAGCCACCAAAGCCGGGGATGGCACGATCGAGATCGCCCGCGGAAGGTAGTTCGCCACCTTGAGCCACCTTGAGCGCGGGACTCGAGGTGGGACCAGCGGGATCGACGCTGTCCTGACAGGCTGCGAGGAGCAGCACGGTCCCTGTTGCCAGGGCGGACGGGATCAGGCGCAGACTGAGCATCCGAGCAACCTCCACGGGAAGCAGAACTGGTTCGCGGCCGCGAAATATATAAGGCTCTTAATCTTTGCCCGCCACGCGGCACCAAATCCCCACTCACGCATCCTCCGGGCCACCTAGATTCCGGCTCCCAAACCGGATTCCGGACCCTGGCGCTGCCTCCCCTGTTGCAGAGCTGGAACCGACTGAAGCGCTGGCCCGGCGGTGCCTGGCTCTTCAGCCGCCGCCTCGGGATGCTGGTCCCCTACTCGGGGAGCATTCACGCCCAGGTCTGCGAGCTCGGCCCTGGCCACGCCCGGCTGACCCTGCGCGAGCGCCGGGCGATCCGGCAGCACTTGGGCTCCATCCACGCCGTCGCGCTGATCAACCTCGGCGAGCTGACCAGTGGGCTCGCGATGCTGAGTGCGCTGCCGGCCGGGGCGCGCGCGATCGTGCTGGGGCTCTCCGCGGAATACTTCAAGAAGGCGCGCGGTACCCTGACGGCGGAGTCGAGCGTCGCACCGCCCGCCGTCACCGGACCGGTAGACCTTGAGGTGTTCGCCGACATCAAGAACGCAGAGGGGGACGTGGTGTGCCGGGTGACGGCGCGCTGGCGGCTCGACCGTGACCTGTGACCCGTAACCTGTTGCTGGAGCAGGCCCGCATCGAGGTGCCGCTGATCTGCGGGGCGATGTACCCCTGCAGTAACCCGGAGCTGGTCGCCGCGGTGTCGGATGCGGGCGGCATCGGGATCCTCCAGCCGATCTCGCTCACCTACGTGTACGGCCACGCCTTCCGCGAGGGGCTGCGCCTGATCCGGCGGCTCACACCCAAGCCGATCGGCATGAACGCGCTGATCGAGGCATCGTCTCGGCGCTATCACGACACGATGGTCGAGTGGGTGAGCATTGCCCTGGAAGAGGGCGTGCGCTTCTTCATCACCTCGCTGGGGAATCCCCGCTGGGTCTGCGAGCGGGTCCACGCGGCGGGCGGCTTCGTCTATCACGACGTCACCGAGCGCAAGTGGGCGCTCAAGGGCCGCGACGCGGGCGTGGACGGGCTGATCGGGGTCAACCGCCGGGCGGGCGGTCACGCCGGCCCGCTCGGGGCGGAGGCGCTGCTCGAGCAGGTGGGCGATCTGGGACTTCCCGTGGTGTGCGCCGGCGGCGTGGGCGACGCCGAGGACTTCGCCGCCGCGCTGGGGATGGGCTACGCCGGGGTGCAGATGGGCACGCGATTCATCGCGACCGTCGAGTGCGGGGCGAGCGAGGCCTACAAGCAGGCGATCCTCGCCGCCGGGGAAGCGGACATCGTGCTCAGCGAACGGATCACCGGCGTTCCGGTCGCCGTGATCAACACGCCGTACATCCAGCGGATGGGACTCGAGGCCGGACCGCTGGCGCGCTGGATGCTCAGGGGGCGGCGCACCAAGCGCTGGATGCGCACCTTCTACGCGCTCAAGAGTCTCTGGCAGCTCAAGCGGGCCTCGCTCGACGCAAGCGGCGAGAAGGACTATTGGCAGGCGGGGAAGAGTGTCGCCAAGATCCACGGCATCGAGCCGGCCGGAGCGATCGTTCGGCGCTGTGCGCTCGCCGCTCAGCGCCGGCTCAGCACCCCTTGAGAAACGGGCTGAATCCGGGGGTGGGGGACTTCCGTTACGTGACGGAAAGATGCACTTTACCGCGCCGCCCTATATCTAGACGCGGGCAGCTGTTCCGTCCGCGGTTCGCGACCTAAACCAGAGCTCCGCAACCCACGCCAAGGCCCGACCCATGCGTCTTCTGACCTCGCTGCTGGCCCGGACTCCCGCTCTCGCGCTCGCCATGGGCGGGCTGTTGCTCGCCAGGACGCCCGCAATGGCCCAAGGCGGGACCGGAACCATCAAAGGCACCGTGACCCAGACGACGGGCGGGGCGCTGGCGGGCGTGATCGTCACGGTCAACGGAACCCCGATCAAGGGCGTCACCACCACCCGCGGTACCTACACGATCTACAACGCCCCCGCCGGTGAGCAGACGCTGACCTTCCGCTGGCTCGGCTACAAGCCGGTCGAGGTCAAGGCGACCGTGACGGCGAACGGCTCGACCACGGTGGACGCGAAAATGGAGCAGGCGCCCGTGCAGATTTCGGAGCTCCAGGTGACCGGAGCCTCGAAGGTGCCGGAGCGTGCGGTGGAGGCACCGGCGGCGGTGTCGATCGTGGAGCCGCGGGTGCTCCAGTCGAACGGGATTACGGGCCAGATCCCGATGGCGCTGCGGGAAGTCCCCGGCGTCGATATCGCGCAGAGCGGCATGAACGACTTCAACCTCAACGCCCGGGGCTTCAATTCGACGCTCAACCGCCGGGTGCTGGTGCTGCAGGATGGCCGCGACCTCTCGATCGCGTTCCTCGGCGCCCAGGAATGGAATTCCAGCACCGTTCCCACCGACGAGATCTCCAAGATGGAGCTGGTGCGGGGTCCCGGGTCCGCGCTCTATGGGGCGAACGCCTTCTTCGGCGTGCTCAACATCACCACGCCGAGCGCGCGCGAGGTGGTGGGCACCAAGCTCACAGTGGGCGGCGGGTTCCTGAGCCCGCATCGGCAGAGCGGGGCTTCGTTCTCCGGAACCAGCCTGCGCGGCGACCTCCGGACCGCGGGCCTCATCTGGAAGGGCCGGGTCGGCTATCGCCTGAACGCCGGTTACAACGAGAGCGACTCCTGGTCGCAGTCCCGCACTTCGGCGGACTGCAAGGACCTAAAGCGCGAATACGCGCCGGTGGTGAGCGATTCGGTCAAGCATCCCATCCAGCTCAGCTGCGAGGTGATTCCGCTCAAGGGCCAGACCCGCGACTCCGCGGGCGTGGTCACCGGCGACCCCGATCCCACCCGCAACATCTACGGCTCCGGCCGGCTCGACTACTACGTCAAGGATGGCTCGGTGGTGACCGCGGAAGCGGGCATGGCGCAGGTGCAGAACGAGCTGTTCGTGACCGGCATCGGGCGGGTGCAGGTCATCAAAGCCTACCGGCCCTACGCGCGGCTGGCCTGGGCGAGCAACCGCTTCAACGTGATGGCGTACTTCAACGGCCGGAACAGCTTGCCCTGGAAGTCGTGGGAGCCGGCCCAAGAGCAGTTCTCGCTCGCGTCCGGGGCTCCGATCCTCGAACGCTCGCGGATCTTCCACCTGGAAGGCCAGGACATCGAGCACTTCTCCGGCGACCAGGGCCGTCTGGTGTTCGGGGCCTCGGTGCGCAACTACCGCGTGGATACCAAAGGCACCTTGATGCTGCCCAAGTTCGGCTCGCTGATCGGCGACGATAAGCGCAGCGACTGGTTCTATTCGACCTTCGGCCAGATGGAGTTCAAGTTCAGCTCCGAAGTCACCGGAGTGGCGGCGGCGCGGGTGGACGTCGGATCGCTGATCGACCCGCAGTTTTCGCCCAAGTTCGCGGTGGTCTACACGCCGAACGAGAAGAACTCCTTCCGCTTTACGGTGAACCGCGCCTTCCAGATGCCGAATTACTCGGAGTTCTTCCTGCACGTCGATGCGGCGCCGACGGTCAATCTCACCGCGCTGGAGGGCGCCATCCGGGCCTCGGCGCTAGGGCCGGCGTTGACGCAGGTGCCTTCCGGGCAGCTCTTCGGCGGGCCCAACTCGCTCAGCTCGGCGGTCCACGTCACCGCGCTGGGGAACCGCGACCTCAAGGTGGAGACCACGCTCGGACTCGAAGCCGGCTACCGCGGCGACCTGAGCAACAAGGTCTATCTCACCCTGGACGCCTACATCAACCGGATCCGCGATTTCGTCACCGACCTGCTGCCGGTGAGCGCGATCAGCATCAAGTCCTTCCCCTACTGGACCGCGCCGAGCCAGATCACCGGGACCAATGCCGCGGCGACGAAGACAGCGCTGGTGGCGGCCGTGAAGAGCAACCTCACCGCATCCTCGGCCTTCGCCGGGAACAACCTGACCCGCGATTTTCAGGGGAACACCGTGATCGGGATCAGCTACGCCAACGCCGGCAAAGTCACGCAGTACGGCATCGAGGCCGGGCTGGGCTGGCAGATGACCCGCAGCCTGCGCGGCGACGGGACCTTGACGGTCTTCGATTACACCGCCAACCAGGACCTGATCGCCAAGGGCGACAGCCTGCTGGCCAACACACCGAGCGCCAAGGCCACGTTCTCGCTCTCGTACGCGGAAAAGAAGCTGAGCGCCGCGAGCAGCCTGCGCGTCGTGAAGGGCTACTCCTGGGCGGCCGGCGCTTACGCCGGCTACATCGAGCCGAACGTGACGCTGGACGCGAACGTTGGGTACGACCTCAGCAACAACTTCAAGTTCTTCGTCAACGGGAACAACGTTCTCAACAACCGCAAGTTCTCGGTCTACGGTGGCTCGGTGAACGGCCGCAGGATTCTCGGCGGCATTACGACGCGGTTCTAGGCCCGTGTGGCAGTGCGGACGGCTGGCGGTGGCCCTGCTCACCGCCGCCGGCCCGCTCCGTGCTCAAGTCGACACGCTCTCGAAGGAGCAATTCCGCCAGTCGGGCCGCACCACGTTGTCCGAGGTCCTCGCCTCCCTCGTCCCCAGCTTCAACGTTCCGCATCTCAGTAACACGGGCGCCAGCGACGCGCTGCGCTCCGCCACCCTGCACGGCATGGGAGCCAACCAGTTCGTGGTGCTGCTCAACGGCCGCCGCCGGCTCGAGAGCGCACTGCTCAACCTCTCGGAGAGCGTCGGGCGGGGCCAGAACAGCGTCGATCTCGACGCCATCCCGCTGAGCGCGATCGCGCGGATCGAGGTCCATCGCCACGGCGACGCGGCGCGCTACGGCTTTGGCGCGGTAGCCGGGGTCATCAACGTCGTGCTGCTCGAGCGGGCGCCCCGCGCCGCGGAGGCGCTGGCGGGCACCCGTGCCGCGGGGGACGGACAGGTCGTATTCGTCGGCGGGCAGCACTTCCTTCGCCTGCCGCGCGGCGGCTACGTGCAGCTCGGCGCCGAGCTTCGCAGCCAGGCGGCCACGAATCGCGCGCTCCGGGATCCGCGCCAGCAATACTTCAACGGCGATCCCCGGAACAGCGACCCGGCGTTCAGCAACCGGGTCGACCAGCGCTTCGGCCAACCCGAATCGAACGAGATCAAAGGCATTCTGAGCGCTGAGGAGCCGATCCGGGGATTCGCGACGTACGGCGTGGCGACCTGGAGCCTCCGCAGCGCCGAGTCCGCCGACCTCTGGCGGCGAGCCAGCGACGATCGCACCGTGCGGGCGCTGTACCCGAACGGGTTCCTGCCCCTCTATGCACCGAAACTGTACGACGGTTCCGTCCTCGGTGGCGCGCGGGGAAGAACGCTCGGCTTCGGCTGGGACGCCAGTGTCGGCTACGCCAGGAATTCGGTGCACTTCGATCTGGAGCACACCGCCAACGCCTCGATCGGACGGCTGAGCCCGACGCGCCTCGACGCCGGCGCGCTGCGTGCCGATCAGTTCCAGTTCGGGCTCGAGCTGACCCGCCGCTTCGCGCTGGGCGATTGGCTGCCGCCGGTTTCCCTCGCGTTGGGCGCACAGCACCGCTCCGACGGCTTCGAAATCGAAGCCGGCGAGCCCGAC
Organism: uncultured Gemmatimonas sp.; assembly: GCA_964398345.1. Classification (GTDB taxonomy): domain Bacteria; phylum Gemmatimonadota; class Gemmatimonadetes; order Gemmatimonadales; family GWC2-71-9; genus JABFSM01. The sequence goes on from CAYNNS010000003.1 coordinate 7,688, forward strand.
AGCTGGCGCTACGGTGCCGTGCCGATTCAGGACGGACCCAACGCCCGCGGCCTGGCGCAGCCCGGCGCCCAGGGGTTCCCGGGCTTCCGCCCCAACAACGCGGTGATCGCGCGGCGTAGTCTGGCCGCGGGCTATGGAGAGCTTGCGACCGTGGCGCTCAAGCGCGTTCGCCTCGCCGCCGCCGGGCGCCTCGAGCATTATCCCCGCCTCGGCACGCTCGGCGTTTATCAGGTGTCTGTAGCAATGAATCGGTTAGCCGGATTCGGGCTTCACGGCTACCGGGGGACTGGCGAGCGGGTACCCACGATCGCGCAAAGCGCGTTCTCGTCCAGCTCGACGTTCATCGCGAACGGGCTCGGTTTCGAGGAGCGCACCGTCGCCATCCGGGACACCATCGCGCAGCTCCTGGGCGTGCAGCCGCTCCGGCCGGAACGCTCGAGCCACTTCGGAGCAGGCGGAAGCTGGAGCGGGGGGGGGCTCCGGCTGAGCGTGGATTACTTCTCGGTATCCGTGCGCGACCGGACCATTCTCACGGGCAACTTCAGCGACGTCGCGGTGCAGACCTTTCTGGCGCAGCAGCGCTATCCCAACGTCGGCAGCGTGCGCTTCTTCGCCAATGCGCTGCGTACGCGGACACGGGGGGTCGACGCCAGCGCCGAGTATCGCTTCCGGGTGGGAACCGTCGGCGTCCGGGTGGAAGCAATCCTTGCGCACGCGACGACGCAGGTCGCGCTGACGGACTCGGTGAGCGGCGTACTGACGCCGTTCACCCGGGTGTTCTTCACACGCGGGGAGCGCACCCGGGTCGAGCAGGGCCAGCCGGAGGACAATCTGCTGCTGCGCGCCGAGGCAGCGCGGGGACCGTGGGCGGTGGCGGTGCGCAGCGAGCGCTACGGGAGCGTGACGAGCGCGGGAGTGCCGGCGGATGGAACCCAGGATCAGCGTTACGCCGCCAAGTGGCTGGCGGACGTGAGTGCGAGCTTGCGCCGGCGAGCGCTCACCTTCCGGCTCGGCGCCGACAATGTGTTCGGGGTGTATCCCGATCGAAATTCTTTCGGGGACGCAAACACCGAAGGGAATTCGAATTTCGGGATGTTTCCCTATAACAATGCCTCACCGTTCGGTTTCAGCGGACGGTTCGTGTACCTGCGCCTGGAGTGGAAGTAGCGAGCGGTGCCTTGACGGCAGTCTGCCCGGACAGGAGGTTTGCAATTCCAATTCTATGGGCAACCGCACATGCCTCGAGGCCTCGTCGTTCTCTTCCTGATCGTCTGGGGACGACCGGGTATCACGGCGGCGCAGCAGGAGAGGCTGGACAGTGCTACTGCGGTCCAGGAAGCCCAGCGGCTCGCCTTGCGGGCAGATTCACTCGGCCGAGGCTCGTCCTCCGACCGCCGCAGCGCGGTGGAGCTATGGCGGCAGGCGGCATACCTCTTTCATAACGCCGCGGCTGGCCACCAAGAGGGCATGACGCTGGGCGCCTTGGGGAGCGGCTTCATGGGGATGCAGCAACCCGATTCCGCGCTGGCTGCCTTTCGATTGGCGCTCCCGTTGCTCCGCACCGCCGGCGATCAGATCGAAGCGGGACGCGCGCTCTACAACATTGGAGTTCTCCTGGGGAACTTCGGCCAGGCTGATTCCGCCCTCGCATACTTTCAAATGGCTTTGCCGCGATTCAGCGATCCGGCTCGAAGAGGGTCGACACTGGTCAGCATGGGGCTGGCCCTGGATCGATTGGGGCATCCGGACTCCGCCCTCGAGATGTTTCACGGAGCGATACCCTTGCTCCGAGCGGCTGGGGACAATGCACGACTCGCGACAGCGATCCTCGGAATCGGGAATCTCTTCGCCACGGTGGGACCGCCCGACTCCGCGCTCTTCTACTACCGCAACGCCCTCGCATTGCAGTCCGGTCCTGCCAACGACGCCAGCCGAGGTCAAACGCTCAACCTGATCGGGACAGTGTTCGGTGACGTGGGCCGACCGGATTCCGCCGTGGCTTATCTCCAGCAGGCGCTTCTGTTGCTGAGGGCGGGAAGCAATCCGGCCCCGGTAGCCAGCACGCTGCACAACATAGGAATCATGTTTGCAAACGCCGGTGAGCTGGATTCGGCGCTCACGTACTATCGCGAGACGCTCCCACTGCGGCGCGCCGCGGGCGACAAGAACCGAGAAGGGATGACTTTGGACGCCATTGCCTCGGTTCTGGCGGATCTCGGACAACCGGACTCCGCGCTCGCCTACTACCGGGCAGCGTTACCTCTCCGTGCCAGTGAGCCGGGCAGCAGGGCGGCGACATTGCAGAACATCGGGACCGTCTTTCAGGATGTCGGAGCTCCGGACTCCGCCCTGGCCTATTTCCGCCGCGCGCTCTCTATCCAACACCAGATTCGCGATCGGACCTCGGAAGCGCTCACACTTGGAGCCATCGGTGTCAGCTTCAGTCGCATGAACCGTGCTGACTCCGCGTTGCGTTATCATCGTAGGGCGTTAGCAATCCAAGAGGGGCTAGAGAACCGGTCGCGCGTAGCGGGGTCGCTCCACAACATCGCTGGCGCGTTTCGCCGCTCAGGCAGGCTCGACTCGGCGCTTGCGTACGAACGGAAGTCCTTACCGATTCGTCAGGAGGTCAAGGATCTCGCCGGGGAATCGCGGACTCTCCTCGGCATCGGGTCGGCCTACGCGTCAGCCCGCCGCCTGGATTCGGCGGTAGCCTACCTCGATCGAGCAGCGGCGCTGGTTACCTCGGTTTCCCAAAGAAGCGGAGGCGATTTCAATCGTTTGAGCTTCAACGAAACGACGTCCGACTATTTCGACCTCTGGGCTCTGGCATGGCTCGATCGCGCGGGCGCTCGTGAATCCGGAAACCGGATCGACAGCAGCGAGGCTGCCTACGCGGCCCTTGCCGCATCGGAACGGGGTCGCGCGCGGGCATTGCTCGATCTCATGCGCGATTCCACCCGCACGGCCCCCGGCGCCGATGTTCGTACCGAGGGTGCTCGCCTTGCTGGGAGCGTATCCCAAACTGGTTCTGCCGGACTGGTGTATTGGACTACCCCGGATACCCTGGTGACCTGGGTTATCGCCTCTGGCAAAGTCGCGGTCTATCGAACGAAAATCGCAAGGACGGCCCTGGCAAGTCTCGTTGGGGGATTTCGCCTCGGACTCGGATCAGAGGAGGCGCGCGCTCGCTTGGGGCTTCGGAGCAGCGCCTTGGAGGAAAGCTCTGCTTCCGCCAGCCCGCCGGCCACAGGCTGGAGTCGGCGTGCCGAGCTGCTCAGTGCGGTGTTACTGCCCCCGAGAGTGTTGCAACTGCTCGCGGGAGAACACGAGGTTGTCATCGTTCCCCAGGGCTCGCTCGCGCTCGTGCCGTTCGCCGCGCTGCCCGTTGGGACAACGAGGGCTCTCTTGGGGACGGTGCTGGCCATCCGGTATGCCCCTTCGTTGACCACGCTGCAACAATTCGAGACGACCCCACCTTCGACCGCCGAGTTCGATCGCCGCGTTTCGACGGCGGCTCTGGTCGTGGGCAATCCCACGATGCCGACCATCACGACTTCGAGTGGTCGCCGGTCGGCGCTGGCACCGCTCTCAGGAGCTGAGGCCGAGAGCCGAGCCGTGGCGGCCCAACTCGGGGCGGTAGCACTGACCGGCGACCAGGCGACGGAAGCGGAAGTCGTGCGACGGATAACCGACGCACCGCTCGTGCATTTGGCCACGCATGGCTTCGCATATTCGGCCGCAGGGAAGGCGCGGAGCTCCTTCATCGCGCTCGCTCCCGACAGCGCGCATGATGGCCTGCTCACCGTCGGCAAGCTGCTCGACGATCCCGCGCTCAAGCTGAAGGCCGACCTGGTGGTGCTCAGCGCCTGCCAGACCGGCCTCGGCAACCTGCGCCAGGCGGAGGGCACGGTCGGCCTGCAGCGGGCATTCCTGGCCAAGGGAGCTCGCAGCGTGTTAGTGAGTCTCTGGAATGTTTCCGATGCAGCAACTCAGCAGCTGATGACCGGCTTCTACCAGCACTGGCTGAGCGATGCCGATCACCCCTCGAAAGCCGAGGCCCTGCGCCGCGCGCAGAACGCCGTGCGCGGCACGCCCGGGTTCGAACACCCGCGCTACTGGGCGGCCTTTCAACTCGTGGGAGCACGCTGATGCATGGTCGCCGGGTTATGGGGCTTGCCATGCCGCCGTTGCTGGCGTGCGCCAGTCTGGGTATCGCACAGGGCGGCGCCGACTCGGCCCGGTCGCTCCTCGCCGCGGCGGTCACCGCCGCCTCCGTTTCGACACCCGAAGGCTATCGTGAGGCGATCCGGCTCCGGGGCCGGGCGGCCGCGATCTTCCGCAGGGTCGGCGATGGCAGAGGTGAAGGCGAAGCGCTGAGCCTGACCGGCCTCGCCTGGTATTTCCTGGGCGAGCCCGACTCCGCGGTGGGCTACGCCCGGAGCGCCTACATCCTGCGCCTCGCCGCGGGCGACACCGCGGGCGCGGTGCGCAGCCTGGCCGGCCCGCTGGGCGCGGCGTTCGAGGCGCTGGGCAAGGCAGACTCGGCGATCGCAACGTACTATCGCGCCATCGAGCTCGCCCATCGCACGGGCGATCCGCTGCTCGAGGCCCAGCCCACCCAGAACCTCGGCGGCGTCTTCGTCGCGCTCTCGCAGCCGGATTCCGCGTTCCGCTGGTACCATGAGACCATCGCCCTGGCGCGCCGTGGCAAGGATTTCCGCACCGAAGGCGAGGTCCTGAACAATTTCTCCGTCATCTACGACAATCTCGGCAACCCCGATTCCGCGCTGGTCTACGCGCGGCAGGGCTGGAGCGTCGGCAAAGCGGAACACGGTGACAGCCTGATCGCATCGGCGTTGCAAAACCTGGGGGTGATCTTCACCCATAGCGGGGCACCGGATTCGGCCCTGCACTACCATCGGCTGGCGTACGAGGCTGCTGGGCGCGTCCTCGATGCCGCAGGCCAGCGTCAGGTGCTCATGAACATCGGGGTCAGCCTGGAGAGCCTGGGTCAGCTGGACTCGGCGGAGACGTACTATCACGAAACGATTCGGCGATCGCGCGCGGCAAAGGATCGCTCGCTGGAAGCCCGCGCCCTCGGGAACCTCGGCATTGTCCTCACCAACCGCCATCAGCTGGACTCGGCCGAGGCGACCTACCACCGGGTGCTGCAACTCCACCGCGCGCTGCAGAATCGGAGTGGAGAAGGCATCGCCCTCGTTAACCTCGCGACCGTCTATGCCGAGCTGAATCAGACCGACTCCGCGGCTGGGGCTGCCCGTACCGCGTACACCATCGCCAGAGACCTCGATTTTCCGAGGCTGGAAGGCGCGGCTGACAACGTCATCGGCCATGTCTTCCAGCTGCGCCAGCAGTGGGACTCCGCCCGGACCTACTTCCACGACGACCTCGCGTTGAGTCGGAAGGCTCAGGATGCGGACGGAGAGGGCACTTCGCTGATGACCCTCGGGGCCCTCTTCCGATTGCAGCGGGACAATGCCCACGCGATCGCCTATTTCGATTCCGCTGCCGTCGTAAAGGTGAAGGTCATTGGGCACGTCACGAAGGACGAGGACCGGATCGCGGCTTGGGAACAGGACTATCCGCTGTACGAGGCGTGGACGCTGGCCTGGCTCGAACGGGCGGGCGAGATCGGCAACGGCCCCGCGGCAATGGGCGCGCTGACGGCGAGCGAGAAGGGCCGAGCCCAGGCTTTGCTGGAGCTGATGGATCAACCGGCGGACAACACCGGGACGGACCTTTCCAGCCATGGCACCGACGTCGTCACCGCAGTGACGCGAGGTGGCACGGCTCTTCTCGAGTACCACCTGGCGGGCGACACCCTGATCGCCTGGAGCGCCGGTCCCGATAGTAGCCTCAGCGTGCATCGCGCCGGCATCCGCGCCGACAGCCTGGCAACGCTGATCCGCGCGCTGCGCGCCGGCTTTGGCGTCGAGGAAGGCGGAGCGCGGCTGGTGTCTCGCGGCGTAGCGCTGGAGGCTGGCGCGCCTGCAACGGTCGGAACCACGCGACCGGCTTGGCGTTCTGCGGCGACTGCGCTCGCCGAGATTCTCCTTCCGCCGGGCGTGAAGGCCGCGCTCGCCGGCAGCCGGGATGTGCTCATCGTCCCGCAGGGATTGCTCGCACTGGTGCCCTTCACCGCGCTCCCCTGGGGGGAGAGCGGGGAGCTGTTGGGGACGCGGCACGCGGTGCGCTATTCCCCCTCACTGGCTACGGCGGTCGCTACCGAGCAGCGCGCCGCCACCTCGCCGAGAGTTGGCCGAGCGCTGGTGGTCGGAAACCCCGCGATGCCGGCGCTCCAGGGCGGAGACAAGGCCTGGTCACGGCTCGGGCCGCTGCCCGGCGCCGAGGCGGAAGCTCGCGCCATTGCGATCCGCCTCGACGCAACGCTGCTCAAGGGCCAGGCGGCAACGGAAACCATCGTGCGGAGCCGGCTCTCGGGCGCCGCGGTGATCCACCTGGCAACCCACGGCTATGCCTACGCGACGGAAGGCCAGGCGCGCAATTCATTCGTGGCGCTCGCGCCGGATTCGGTGAACGACGGACTACTCCGGGTGGGAGAACTGCTCGACGACCCGACGCTTCATCTCGCCGCCGATCTGGTGGCGCTTAGCGCCTGCCAGACCGGCCTGGGCAACCTCAAGCAGGCGGAGGGAACCATCGGGCTGCAGCGCGCCTTCCTCGCCAAGGGCGCGCGCAGCGTCCTGGTGAGTCTGTGGAACGTGTCCGATGCCGCAACCCGGCAGCTGATGACCGGCTTCTACCGCCACTGGCTGGACGACCCCGACCATCCCGGCAAAGCCGAGGCGCTCCGCCGGGCCCAGGAGGAGGTCCGCAAGACGCCGGGGTTCGAGCATCCGCGGTACTGGGCCGCCTTCCAACTGGTGGGCGCGCGCTAGATTCCATGCTCACCATGTCCAGGGGTGCCACGGTGCGATCGCTACTTCGAACGCTGGGCGCCACTGCGCTGAGCGTGACCACGCTCTCCGCGCAGCACCCTGCCCCCCCGCGTCAAGTCAGCCTGACCGAAACGGCCGTCAAGCTCGCGACGTCCGGGGTCGCGCATCATAACCCGCGAGCAGTGATGGCCGCGGCGGAGATTCTGCGCCTCGCCGAGCGCGGCAGCGCCCGGGTCCGGCTGGTCGGCACGCTCCCCGGGCCGAGCGGTCCCTGGCAGGGCCCGCTCAGCAGCGCCGGGCTGCTGCGGCTCGCGTCCGAAATCGCTGCGGACCAGGGAGACTGGGCAGCGGCGGATTACGCCGCGTACCTGCTGCAGCGTCCAGACTCGGAGCCGGTCACCCGCGGCGCCGCGGGAGGCCCGGTCTGGGCCGACGCCTTCATCGCTCGCGGCCAGCAGGCGGTCTATACCATCGACTTCTCTGCCAGCGGACAGAGCGACAATCTGCTGCAGGTGACCGCGGGCAATGCGGGGGCCCTGCTCGAATGCGCGCTGCAGGAAGGCGGCGAAGCCGCCAAACCCACGCTCAAGGTGAAGAGCCTCGCCGGTGCCTGCACGGTGAAATGGCGGCAGCCGACCGCGGGCCGCATCACGCTGCGCATCAGTAACACGGGACCGGCCACGTATTTCGTGGTGTCGAGCAACTGAGGCCGCCGCATCACCGCTCCCGCCTCGCCGCCTGACCCGCGCACGCGGGCCGCGCTGGAAGCGGTCCTCTATCCCAAGTACGAGCTGCTCAATCGCCTGGGTCAGGGAGGCATGGGGAGCGTCTTTCTGGCCCGCGAGGTGGCCCTGGGCCGTGTCGTCGCCGTCAAGGTGCTGGCGCGCGAGCTCGCCAGCAACGAGCAGTTCCGGCAGCGCTTCGAGCGCGAGGCGCGCGCCGCGGCGGGGCTCTCCCATCCGAGTGTGGTACAGGTCTACACCGTCGGCGAGGCCCCGGGCGATCCGCCGCTCCCCTACATCATCATGCAGTACGTCGAGGGCGCACCACTCGACGGGCTGCTCGAGGAGGGCGGCCGCTTTCCGGAGCAGCGCGCCCGCCGGGTGCTGCGCGACGTGGCGGCGGGACTCGCCGCCGCGCACACGCACGACCTGGTACATCGCGACATCAAGCCCGCGAACATCCTGATCGAGCACGCGAGCGGCCGGGCGCTCATCGCCGACTTCGGGATCAGCGCGGCGCTCTCGCCCCGCGCGATCGGCGGCGCCGAGCCGCTCAGCGACGAGGGCGTCGTGCTGGGAACCCTGCCGTACATGAGCCCCGAACAGACCTACGGCGAGCCCCCGAGCCCCGCGAGCGACGTCTACAGCCTCGGCGTCATGGCGTACGAAGTTCTGAGCGGCAGCCTGCCGTACAGCGCCCACTCGCCGCAGTCCTGGATGCACGCGCACCGCTCGCAGACCGCGACGCCGTTGCGCGAGCTGCGCGCCGGAGTGTCGGACGACCTCGTGCGGCTCATCGAACGCTGTCTCGCGAAAGAGCCCGGCGCCCGTCCCGCCGCGGCGGAGCTTGCGCGGGAGCTCTTGCCCTCGGCGGAGGACGAGATCCTGTGGCCGCCCCCCGGTATGGTCGAGCTGCCGCGACTGGGCCGGCGATTGCGGCTCACGGCGCTGGGCCTGCTGGGAGCCATGACCGCGCTGCTCGCGGTGCTGGCGCTGAGGGTACAGGGCACCCACGCTGCGGCGGGCTGGTGGCGCGCCTGGTCGAGCGGTGGCCTCATCTCGGCCGTGACGGCGCCGGCGGGCTGGCTGGTGGTCGTGTGGCAGGCCGCGTTGCTCGCGAGCGCCGCACTCACTGCAGGCGCGCTTGCTCTGCTCACCTTCCTGGTGCTGCGGAGCTGGGGGCGACTGCGCGCGTTGCGCCGCCACGGATGGCGCCGCGAGACGGTCCTCGACGCCATGGCGGACCCCGACGGGCGCAGCGGGTTACTGCTCAAGGGCGCCGGCGAGTTCGCGACGCTGCCCCTGGCCGAGCGTGACCGGATTCGCCGCTATCGCCGGGTGGCACACTCGGCGTTGCTGCTCGCCGCGGGGTGGGTAGCCCTCCTCCTCGCGGCCTGGGCGGTGGCGATAGCATTGGGCACTCCGCTGCAGCCGCGCGGGGGACCTCCGGTCAATGGGGTGATGCTGCTGGTGACGTTGCTCCCGGTCGCGGCGCTGTTGCTGCCCGGGGCCACGGCGTTGCTCTCGGAGCGCCGGGTGGCGGGCGCGGCCTGGCGGCGGCAGCATTCCGGGAGCTTTGCGGTGCCGTCGGATACCGGGGGCGAGGAGATCGCCGCGTGGTATGCCGAGCTGCCGGGTGACCCGGGGCCGGCACCCGCGCGCTCGCTGCCCGTGGCGGTGTGGGGAGCGCTGCAGCTCGGGCTTGGCGGGTTAGCGGTGTGGACGCTGCTCAGCCTCGCCGCGCTGACCGTGGCGACGCTGCTCGCGGGCCGGCTCGCGCGCCGGGTGGGCCAGGACACGGCGGACGTGGCGGCGTGGGCCGAGCACCCGGAGACTCATCGCCAGCTCGCCGACGCCCTGGGGGTGCTGCACGGCTATCGGCCCCCGGAGAGCCCGCCCGCCGCCCCGGCGGATTCGCTCGGGGTCGCGCTGGCGGCGTTGCCGGCGTATCCGAGCCAGCCGGAGCGCGTGTTAGGGAGCCTGCGGCCCGGACTCCTGGACACCGCACTGGTGGTGCTGGCGCTCCGCCGAGCCGCGAGTCTGCCGCCCGACACGCTGCGCCTGCTCGGCGAGCTGGCCGGGCATCCCCGCACCCTGCGGCTGCGGCAGGCGGCCCGCCGGGGCCGGATTCTGCTGCCCGCCGAGGGGGATTCCGGAGCGACACTGCGGACCGCGGTGGAAGCCAATGCGGCGGGGGCCGTGCTGGCGGTGGCACGGGGAAATTTCGCCGAGGCCGCGTCGCGGCTGGGTGAGAACCTGGCGATCGGGGCGGCGGCGCTGGCCGCCCCGGGAAGCTACTGGCCCGAGACCGGACTCCGGTTGCTGCAATCCCGGGCGGTGCTGCCGCTGGCCGAGCTGGAGCGGCTGCGCGGGGACGCGACGCGCGAGAGCGAGCTGCACGCGGCGGCGCGGGCGCTCGCGGAGGCAAGCGATCGTTTCGGGCCGTCCTGGATGCAGGCCGGGATCGGGCTCGCCGGGGACCCCCGCGATCTTGCGCTGCTGCTCGCCCTCCAGGCGGACAGCGTGGTACCGCCGGGCAAACGCAATGGCGCCCTCCAGGCCTCGGGCAACGCGGTGTGCCTCAATCCGCGGGAGTGGCTGAGCGGGGCGGATCCTGCCCGGCGGGCAAAGCTGGGGAACCTCCCGCTGATCCCGCAGGAGTTCGGCGAGCGCGGGGTGCGCGGGTTACCGGCGCGAATCCGCTATTGCGCCGGGCTCTAGTCACACCCTCATGAGCGACTGGCGCGATTACCCGCTCGCCGGAACCGGCCGGCCCGCACAAATCGCCCTGCGGACTCCCGGCGAGCTCCCCGGGCTCGGCGGGCACCGCGAGGTCCTGGTGGCGCTGCCCCCCAGCTACCGGGGCAGTTCGACGCGCTATCCCGTCGTCTACATGCACGACGGCCAGAACCTCTTCGATGCGAGGACCAGCTTCGCCGGGGACTGGGGGCTGGTCGACAGCCTGAACCACCTGGCCGACGAGGGGGTCGAGGCCATCGTCGTCGCCATTCCGAACCGGGGCAAGCGGCGGCGCTACGAGTACAGCCCGTTCCGCGACCTGATCCACGGCGGCGGTGGCGGCGAGCGCTATCTGCAATTCATCGTGGAGACGCTCAAACCGCTCATTGACAGCAGTTTCCGCACGCGCTCCGGGCGGGAACATACCGTCATCGCCGGGTCCTCCCTGGGCGGCCTGATCAGCCTCTATGCACTCTATCGTCATGCCGGTATCTTCGGCGCGGCCGGGGCCCTGAGTCCGGCGCTCTGGTTCGCCCGGCGCGCCATCTACCGCTACCTCGCCGAACAGTCCGACCGGCCGGTGGGCCGGATCCACCTCGACGCCGGCAGCGAGGAGGGCCCGGAAACGCTGCAGAACGTGCGCGAGCTGCGGGCACGGCTGCTGGACGCGGGTTATGTGATCGGGCACGACCTGTCGTACGTGGAGGAAGCGGGCGCGGGGCACAACGAAAAAGCCTGGGGGCGGCGATTCCGGGCGGCCCTGCCATTTCTGCTAGCGGATAGCTGATCGCGAGGCTCATGAAGCACGAGCACCACAGCTGGATGTCACCCAGCCTCGGCCGGGAGATGCACCTCGAGGTCTTCGGCCACGGGGGCGCGCGCGTGCTGGTCTTCCCCACCACGCTCGGCAGCTGCTACGAGTGGCGCGACCGGCACATGCACGAGGTGCTGGCCGACCACCTCGACAGCGGCTGGATCCAGCTGTTCTGTCTCGATCACGTGCACGACGAGAGCTGGTACAACAAGGGCCTGCACCCCGGCGCGCGCGCCTGGCGCCACCTGCAGTACGATCACTACCTGCTCACGGAGGCGCTGCCCTTCACCGCGCACCTGAACGGCAACCCTTTCGTGATCGCGACGGGTGCGAGCTTCGGCGCCTATCACGCCGCGTGCTTCGGCCTGCGCCATCCCGACAAGGTCAACCGCATCCTCGGCATGAGCGGCATGTACGACGTGAAAAGCATGACCGAGGGCTATTCGGATCTGAACGTGTACGGCTGCAACCCCTTCGACTTCATGCAGCACGAGCACGACCCCGAGCGGCTCGCGGCCTTCCGGCGCCAGGATCTCATCCTGGTGATCGGCAAGGAGGATCCTTCCTATCACAACAATCGCGAGTTCTCGCGGATCCTCTGGGAAAAAGGGATCGGCAACGCGCTGCGCGAGTGGGACGGCTGGGCGCACGATTGGCCGTATTGGGAGAAGATGGTGCGGTTGTATTTGGGGGGACACGACTAGGAGGGTAGGAGGGTAGGAGGGTAAGAGGGTAAGTGGGCAAGTGGGTAGGCAACGGCCTACCCTCCTACCCTCCTACCCTCCTACCCTCTTACCCTCTTACCGACCGACTTGGAGCGCAACATATGATGAAGATCGGATTGATTGTCGGCCGGGAGTGGTCGTTCCCTCCCGCCTTCATCGAGGAGGTCAACCGCCGCCACGAGGGCGTGACGGCCGAGTTCGTGAAGCTCGGCGCGCCCCGGATGGACGACCCCGCGCAATACCGCGTGATCATCGACCGGATTTCCCACGAGGTGCCGTTCTACCGGACCTGGCTCAAGCACGCGGTGCTGCGCGGGGTGACGGTGGTGAACAACCCCTTCATGTGGAGCGCCGACGACAAGTTCTTCGGCGCCACGCTGGCGACCTCGCTCGGGCTCGCGAGCCCGAAGACCGTGGTGCTGCCCAACAAGGAATACATCCCCGGCATCATCCACACCGAATCGCTGCGGAACCTCGAGTTTCCGCTCGACTGGAAGGCGGTGGTGGACTATGTGGGGCTGCCCTGCATCCTCAAGGACGCGCACGGCGGCGGGTGGAAGGAAGTCTACGTCTGCCACACGCTCGAGGAGCTGCTGCACCACTATGACCACTCCGGCCTGCTTACGATGATCGCGCAGGAATTCATCCAGTGGGACGAGTTCGTGCGCTGCCTTTGCCTGGGCCAGGAGGTGATCCGCCCGATCAAGTACGACCCCAAGGCGCGAAAGTACCACCAGGAGCTGGATTTCCTGCCGCCGGCCACCATGCAGCGGGTGATCGACGACTCGCGCACGCTGGTGCGCGCGTTAGGCTACGACATGAACTCGATGGAGTGGGCCATCCGGGACGGGGTACCCTACGCGATCGATTTCATGAATCCCGCGCCGGACATGGATGTCTACTCGCTGACCCCGGTGCACTTCGAGTGGGTCGTGAAGGCCATGGCCGACCTGACGATCCGGCTCGCCCAGCTGCCGGCGCCCGAGTCCCCGCCCTCCTGGCACGGCTTCCTGAAGGGCCGCCAGCTGGAAGCGCCTCGCGCGACGCGTCGCGCGCCTCGCGCTCCTGCCGCTCGCAAAAAGAAGGGCTGAGATGACCGCGACAGGGCCCGACTCCGAGCTGCTCGCCGCGGCGATCGAGAGCTGGCACGAGGGGCTGACCCCGGAGCTGGCCCAGGAATCCGACGCCTGGCTGAGCGCCCAGCTCAGGGCGCGCGGGTTATTCTTCGGCGCGCGGCCCCTCTGCACCGTGCTGCGCCCCCGCTTTCTCACCCCGACCCAGTACGACTATGTCCGGGCCCGCATCGCGGTGCTGCTCGGCGCCTTCGACCGGGCCCTTCACGCCGCGCTCACCGATGCCGCGTGGCTGGACCGCTTCCGGCTGCTCGACTGGGAACGCACCCTGGCGCTCGAAGGACCCGGCATTCCCGCGAGCCCGGTGTCGCGGCTCGACGCCTTCTTCGATCCCGAGGCCGGACTCCGCTTCACCGAATACAACGCCGAAACGCCGGCGGGGTCGGCCTACAACGACGCGCTGACCGAGCTGTTTCTCAGCATGCCGGCGACCCGCCCGTTTCTCCGGAGCTTCGCCGTCCGGCCGCTGCCGGCGCGTCCCCACGTGCTGCACGCGCTGCTGGCGGCCTACCAGCAGTGGTCCGGCCGCCGCGAGCCGCCCGTGATCGGCATTCTCGACTGGAAGGAAGTCCCCACCATGAGCGAGTTCGTGCTCTACCGGGACTTCTGCGCGGCGCTGGGCATCCGCGCGGTGATCGCCGACGTGCGCGACTGCGAGCTCAAGGGCGGCAAGCTCGTCGCCGCCGGCACCGCGATCGACCTGATCTACAAGCGGGTGCTGATCAGCGAGCTGATCGAGCGCGAGGGGCTGGAGCACCCGATCGTGCGGGCGGTGCGCAGCAACGCGGTGTGCATGGTGAATCCGTTCCGCTGCAAGATCCTCCACAAGAAAGCGTCGCTGGCGGTGCTCTCCGACGAGCGCAGCGCGGCGCTCTTCAGCCCCGAGCAGCAGGCCGCGATCGCCGAGCACATTCCCTGGACCCGGGTGGTGGAGGAACGCCGGACCACGTTCGGGGGCAAGCCGATCGATCTGCTGCCCTGGCTGGCCGAGCACCGGGAGCAGCTGGTCCTCAAGCCCAACGACGACTACGGCGGCGCGGGCATCGTGCTGGGGTGGGAGGTGGACGACACGGCCTGGGCGGCCGCCCTCCGGCTGGCGCTCGCGGCGCCCTACATCGTGCAGCAGCGGATCACCCTGCCGGAAGAGGATTTCCCGACCTGGGCGGACGACGATCTCACTTTCGCGAGCCGGATCGTGGATACCGCCCCGTTCTGTTTCGGGGGAAGCTACGCCGACGGCTGCCTAACCCGGGTGAGCACGGCGGCGCTGGTGAATGTGACGGCGGGCGGGGGGAGTACGGTGCCCACCGTGATCGTGGAGCAGCGCTAGGCGCTACGCGCTGCGCGTTACGCGTTACGCGCCTGGGAGCGCGAAGGGCGTGAACACCTTCCGCGCGCTGTCCGAACAGTGCACCTCGGGATTGAAATCCGCGAACACGCCGTCGCTGTTGGTCTTCCACGCCCACACGTGCAGGTACCACAGCTTCAAGTTGTCCTCGTGCTTCAGGTGCTGCCCCATCAGCACCGGCCCCACGGTATCCCGGGCCCAGATCCGGTAGGGCACGATGAACTCCACCCCATTCAGCTGGTAGCGCCCGTCGGGCAAACGCTCGTACAGCAGGATCTGCGGCCGCGACGCGCTCAGCTCTTTCGTGAGGTAGCCGCGGTTCACGTGGTGGTAGCCCATGGCGCCGTGGTGCTCGTGCACCAGGCACTCGGGCACGTCCTTCGCGTAGCCCGCGGCCACGGCGGCGTCGAGATTCTGGAAGGGCCGGGTCGCCGCACGGAGCTCCGCGAGCCCCGCGGTCACCTGGGGATCGGCGCCGGGGGCGGGAGCCGCCGGCGCCGGATGGCCGGAGCAGCCGCCGAGCAGCGCGATGCCCAGCGCGAGCACCACGGGGGCCCTGAACATGTCCCCAAGAAAACCTGCCGCGCGGGCTTTCGGAAGCTTGGCGCCACCGGGTAACTTCTTCCCGCCCATGAAACCACCCTCGCTCACCATCGGCATCGAAGAAGAGTACCAGATCATCGACCCCGCCACCCGGGAGCTGCGCTCGTACATCACCGAGATCCTCAAGGACGAGTCGCTGGTACTCGGAGAGATCAAGCCCGAGCTGCACCAGTCGATGGTGGAAGTCGGCACCAAGGTGTGCCGCAATCCGTCCGAGGTGCGGGCCGAGCTGGTACGGCTGCGCAAGCTGGTGATGGAGCTCGCCGCGAAAAAGGGGCTCAAGGTCGCCGCCGCGGGCAGCCACCCGTTCAGCTCGTGGATGGACCAGGAGATCACGCCGCTCGAGCGGTACATCGGCGTGCGGGAAGATCTGCAGGACCTGGCCCAGGCCTTGCTGATCTTCGGGACCCATGTGCACATCGGAATCGAGGACCGCGAATTCCTCATCGACGCGATGAACGTCGCGCGCTATTTCCTGCCGCACGTGCTCGCCCTGTCCACCAGCTCACCCTTCTGGCTGGGGCGCCGCACCGGTCTCAAGTCCTACCGCAGCGTCGTCTTCCGCTCCTTTCCACGCACCGGCATCCCCCGCACCCTCGGCTCCTGGAGCGAGTTCGAGGACACGGTGACGTCGCTGGTGGAGACCGGCTCGATCCCCAACGCGAGCAAGATCTGGTGGGATCTGCGGCCGAGCTGGAGTTATCCGACGCTGGAGTTCCGGATCTGCGACGTGTGCACCCGGGTCGACGAGGCGGTCTGTATCGGCGCGCTGTTCCAGGCGATCATCGCCAAGCTCTGGAAGCTGCGCCGGGATAATCTCTCCTTCCGCCAGTATCCGGCGGTGTTCATCGAGGAAAACAAGTGGCGCGCGGTGCGCTACGGCCTCGACGGCAAGCTGATCGACCTGGGCAAACAGCAGGAGCTGCCGGCGCGCGAGCTGATCCGCGAGATGCTGGAGTGGTTCCTCGATGACGTGGTCGACGAGCTGGGCAGCCGCAAGGAAGTGGAATACGCCTACAAGATCCTGGACGAGGGCACCAGCGCCGACCGCCAGCTCGCCACCTTCGATAAGACCGGAGACCTGAAGGCCGTGGTGGACCAGCTGATTCTGGAAACCGAAGCGGGAGTCCTGGCGTGACGCGGCCGCTGATCGGCATTCCCGGCCAGACGCTCCAGGCGATCGACGCCATCCCGCCGGGGCTGCCGCACTCCTGGGTGATGAACTCGCGCTATTTCCTCGCCGTGGCCGAGGCGGGCGGCCTGCCGCTGCTCGTACCCCTGTTCACGGAAGACACCGACACGTTGCGAGCGGCCTACGAGCGGCTCGACGGCCTGCTGCTTGCGGGCGGGGTGGACCTCGACCCCGCGAGCTTCGGCGAGGCGCCGCATCCGCGGCTCGGCAATACCGATCCGGCGCGCGACCGGGTGGAGCTGCAGCTGGCGCGCTGGGCGATCGACGACCAGAAGCCCGTGTTAGGGCTCTGCCGCGGCCACCAGGTGCTCAACGTGGCGCTGGGCGGCACCCTCTGGCAGGACATCGGGGCGCAGGTGCCCGACGCCATCAAGCACGACTACTTCCCCACCGCGGGTTATGCCCGCGACTACCTGGCCCACGCCGTCGCCGTGACCCCCGGCTCCCGGCTCTTCGCCGCGTTCCAGGCCGAGAGCGTCGCGGTCAACAGCATGCACCATCAGGCGGTCCGGCAGCTCGCGCCGGAGCTCCAGGTCTCGGCGCGCTCGAGCGACGGGCTGGTCGAAGCCGTCGAGTCGGGCACCGGGCATTTTCTCGTCGGGGTCCAGTGGCATCCCGAGGTCTTCGAGCACGCGGACCAGCGTACCCGCCGGCTCTTCCAGAGCTTTATCGCCGCAGCCCACGGCAGCTGATCCGTCCCGCTTTCCCCCGTGTAGCACAATCGGTCAAGCCAGGTGCCTGCGCCGCGGGGCCCGCCGTCACCTTTCTAGTCCGAAAGGAGGATCTATGCGTGCCTCGAAACTCGCCGGGCTCGCGGTGACAGCCGCGCTCCTGGCCGTACCTGCCGGACGCTCGGCGGCCCAGGTAACGGTGAATCTGGGACACGGGATTTCGATCTCGACCTACTCACCGCAGCGCTTCGGTGACTGGCGTACGGACTACACCTACTGGCGGCCGGTCACGGTCTACTACTGGAACGGCGTCTACTACGTGCACGAAGTGCCGCGGGCCCGGCCCGTCGTGGTGTACTACTACCGCGACCAGTACTTCTATCCGCCCCGCGAACGCGAATTCGAGATCCGGCACGGCAACGGCCGCGGCCACGCCTACGGGCGCCGGGCCCACAAGCCATAACCTGGAGGGCTCATGGACATTCTGACACTGGTCGTCGTCGGGCTGGTCGCCGGCCTGATCGCGAGCTTCGCGGTGGGCGGGATCGGCCACGGGCTGCTGGGCGACATCGTGGTCGGCATCGCGGGAGCATTGCTGGGCGGCTGGCTGTTCCGGGTGCTGCACATTCATAACCCGGCGCACGGCGTGGGCGGCAGCATCCTGGTCGCCAGCATCGGCGCGATCGTCCTGCTGCTCCTCGTGCGAGCGCTCAGAATGCCGAGGAGGAGATTGATCTAGGGCGGTCAGGCGGTCGGGCGGTCGGGCGGTCTGTCGGACTGTCCGATCGTCCGGTCTTCCGTCCTCAGTGCTCCGAAGGCTTCCAATCCCACCGGAAGCAGCAGCAAGGTTACGAAGGTTGAAAGCGTCAGCCCGCCCAGCACGGCGATCGCCAGGGGACGCTGCAGCTCGGCGCCCGAGCCCAGTCCCAGGGCCAGCGGGAAGAGCCCCGCCAGCGTGCACAGCGTGGTCATCAGGATGGGCCGCAAGCGGAGCTCGCCGGCGTGTCGCAGCGCCTCGCGCGCGCCCTCGCCCCGCTGGTGGAAGTGGTGCGCGGCGTCGAGCAGGATGATCCCGTTTTTCACGATCAGCCCGATCAGCAGGATCAGCCCCATGAAGCTCGAGACGTTGAACGGCACGCGGGTGACAGCGAGCGCGATCAGCGCGCCGGTCAAGCCGAGCGGCGCGGCGAGCAGAATCGCGAGCGGGCCCCGGAAGTTGCCGAACTGGGTCACCATCACCAGCAGCACCGCGCCGGCGCCGAGGGCAAAGACCAGCAGCAGCTGGCGGAAGGACTCCTTCTGGGTGGCGTCCTGGCCGCCGATCTCGAGCACCACGCCGGGCGGCAGCAGCACGCCCTTGAGCCGGGCCCGGACGTCCTTCATCACCTGGCCGAGCGTCGAGGTCGTGGGATCCACCTCCGCCGTCACCGCGGTATAGGGCCGCAGGTTCTCGCGGGAGAGCTCCGAGGCATCGGTCGTGTCATAGACTCTCCCTAACCCGCCGAGGGGAGCCCAGCCGTTGGGACCGACGATCGGGAGCCGCTCCAGCACGCCGGGACTGAGCCGCAGCGAGTCTTCCACCCGCACCCGGATCGGCACCAGCCGGTCGGGCTCGCGTACCGCGCCGGCGTCCGCGCCGAACATCGAGGCCCGGGCCTGCTCCGCCGCCGCCGCGGTGGTCAGGCCCAGCCGGCTCACCCTGAGCGGATCGAGGTCGACCCGCAGCTCGGGCAGATAGCCGGCGACGCCGTTGAAGAGGTCCGCCAGCCCCGGCACTGAATCGATCGCCGCGGCCACCGCCGCCGAAGCCCGCTCCGCCGTGGCGAGGTCGGGGTGGAAGAGCTTGATCTCGACGGGCTGCGGGTTGCCGGCGAGGTCGCCGATCAGGTCCTGGAGAATCTGGATCAGCTCGACGCGGACCGCGGGAACGGCGGTCTCCACCTGCGCGCGCACCCGGTTCATCACGTCGTACACCGAAGCGCCCCGCCGCTGGGCGTGCGGCTTGAGCAGCACCGTGAGATCGCCCCGGCTGGGCGAGGTGGCGAAGAAGCCCAGCTCGCTGCCGGTGCGCCGGGTGAAGGACTCGATCGCGGGGTCGGCCTTGAGGATCCGCTCGATCTGGCCGATCAGCCGGTCGGTTTCCTTGAGCGAGGCCCCGGTCGGCGCCCAGTAATCGAAGATGAAGCCGCCTTCGTCCATGTCGGGCATGAAGCCGGTGCCGATGCTGCGACTCAGGAAGAACAGCAGCCCGGCGGCGCCCGCGGCGAGGAGCAGCGTCACGGCGCGACGGCGCTGCAGCCCGCCCAGGATCCGCTCGTGCACCCGCGCCACGGGCTTGAGCGAGAGCCGGAAGCGCGGCGCCGTCCGAAGGGCTTCGGGCCTCCGGCGCAGCCATTCGCCCGCGAGCAGGGGGATCAGGGCCATGGCGATGATCAGCGAGAGCAGCACCGCCAGCGCCAGCGCCAGGGAGAACGACTTGAAGAACTGTCCCACCACTCCCTGCAGCAGGCCGAGCGGCGTGAACACCACGACGGTGGTGAGCGTGGAGCCCGCCACCGGCGCGAAGATCTCATCGGTGCCCTTGCGGATCACCTCGGCAACGGGCTGGTTGGGGTGCAGCGCGAGGTTGCGCTCCACGTTCTCCACGACCACCACGGCGTCGTCGATGATCAGCCCGATGGCGACGGCCAACCCGCCGAGCGACATCAGGTTGAAGGAGTCGTGGAAGAACCCTAACCCGGTGAACGTGCCGGCGATGGTGAGCGGGATCGAGAGCCCCGCGATCAGCGCGATGGCGGGGCGGCCCAGAAAGAGGAACAGCACCAGCCACGCGAGAATGCCGCCGACGATCATCGCGTCGCGCACGCTCGCGATGGAGCTTCTGACCAGCGCCGCCTGGTCGTACACCTGCTCGAGCTTGAGCCCCGCGGGCAGCAGCGGCCGGATCGCCGCCACGGCCTGGTCTACCGCCTGCTGAACCCGCAGCGTGTTCCCGGTGGGCTGGCGCGAGACGTTGATGAGCGCGGCGGGCTGCCCGTTGCCGCGAGCGAGCTGAAAGAGGTCCTGGGCGCCGTAGCGCACCGTGCCGAGGTCGGCGACCTTGAGCGGACGGTCCCCGACGCTCCGCACCACGATCTGGCCGACCTGCTCGGGGGTGAGGGTGAGGCCGGACACCAGCACGCCGAACTGCCGGTACTCCTTGTCGACGCGGCCCGCGGCGGTGAGCTGGTTGGAGCTCTCGATGGCGGTCGCCACATCCTGGACGCTGACCTTCTGGGCGATGATGCGCTCGGGGTCGAGCACGACCGACACTTCGCGCACCAGGCCGCCGGCGACGTCGACCCCGCCCACGTCGGGCAGCCGCGCCAGCCGGGGTTTGATCACGAACTGGGCGACGTCGCGCATCACCACGGGATCGCCGCCGGTGAGCTCGTACTGAATCATCGGAAAGACCGAAGGGGTGAGCCGCTCCACCGCGATCTCGAGCCCCCGGGGCAAGGTCCCCTCGATCTCGGCGACCCGGCTTTGCGTCTGCTGCAGCGCGTACTGCATGTCCGCGCCGGGCCGGAAATCGAGATTCAGCTCGGTGCCGCCGCGCACCGTATGGCTGCGAATCCGGCGCAGGTCGATCACTCCGCTCACCGCTTCCTCGAGCGGGCGGGTGACCGCGACGACCATGTCGCGCGGCTCGAAGCTCGCACCGCGGGCGAGCACGACGATGCGGGGGAAGATGGCTTCGGGATAGGCGCCGGCGGGCAGCGTCAGCGCCGCCTGCACGCCCGAAGCGACGAGCAGCGCCGAGGCGAGATAGACCGCGGCGCGGTGCCGCTGGACGAAGCCGGTGAGACTCACGGCTTTTCGGGTTTGTCGGCGGGCGAGGCGGGCGAGGCGGCGCTCAGCACGACGTGCATCCCGTCGGTCAGACCGAACGCGCCCGTGGTCACGACGCGCTCGCCGGCGTTGAGGCCCCGCAGGATCTCGGCGCGGCCGCCGCGCCGCAATCCAACGGTGACCGATCTCGCGTGGGCGATGCTATCGGGCCCCACGACAAACACGCTCAGGGAATCACCGAGCACCACGAGAGCGGAGTCGGGGACGACCAGCACCTGACGCTGCTTCCCGGTTAGGATCCCGGCCCTGCCGGCGGCGCCGGGACTCCAGGTGCCGAAGCGGTTCCGCACGCGCACCCTCGCCCGGGCCGCCTTT
>CAYNNS010000003.1:28773-29192 GCA_964398345.1 uncultured Gemmatimonas sp.
TTCCCCGGGGGGGCTGTCGGCCCTCGGGGGGCGCCCGGGACGCAGGGTCCCGAAGCGGTTCGGCAGGCGGACCACGGCCTGGCCGGCGTTGGTGAGGGAATCCACCGCGGGGGCCACCGCGGCGACTCTGGCCGGGGCGCCGCTGCCGGCGCCTTCAGTCATCACCACGGCCCGCTGTCCCGCCTTGAGGCGAGCGAGCTCCCCGGCCGGAACCTGTGCCAGCAGGTCGAGGCTGCTGCCGTTGATGACTTCGACCAGCTCCTTGCCGGCATCGACGCGCTCGCCCGGGTGGACCAGGACCTGCTGGATCATGCCGGTGATCGGGCTGCGCACGTTCATGCGCGCGAGCAGCGCGGCCGCGGCGCTGGCCGCCGCGCGGGCGCCGGTGGCCTCGGCGGCCTTTTCGTCGGCCTGTTTCT
>CAYNNS010000004.1:0-29187 GCA_964398345.1 uncultured Gemmatimonas sp.
CGTAGGGGGGTGGCCGACGGCAGCGAGGGGCGCCTGGTGTCGGTGGATTACATCGGCAACCTGATGTCCAGCACGGTCGATGCACCGTCCACCAACGTGATCGACGGCACGCTGGTCCACGTCGCGGCCTGGTACGACAACGAGATGGGCTACTCGGCGCGCTGTCTCGACCTGTTGCGCTATCTGGGAACCCGGGACGGATGAAACGCGGCCTGGCGGCGCTCCCCGCGGTCCGGCTGGATGGCCAGCGCGCGCTGGTGCGGGTCGACTTCAACGTCCCCATCAAGGACGGCGTGGTCAGTGACGACACCCGCATTCGCGCCGCGCTGCCGACCATCCAGTACCTCAAGGACAAGGGCGCGCGGGTCGTCCTCCTGTCTCACCTCGGACGGCCCGCTGGAGCGCCCGACCCGAAGTACTCGCTCAAGCCGGTGCTGCGACCCCTCGAGAAGCTCCTGGGGGCGCCGGTGAGCTTTCTCGACGATCCCGCCTCCGACGCCGCCGTCACCTTTACCAGGCGGATGCCGCGGGGCAGCGTGGCGCTGGGTGAGAACACGCGCTTCTACGCCGGCGAGGAGCAGAATTCCACGGAGCTGGCGCAGCGGTTTGCCGGGTTAGGCGATCTCTATGTCGACGACGCCTTTGGCTCGGCCCATCGGGCCCACGCCAGCACCGAGGCGGTGGCCCACCTGCTCAAGCCGGCGGTCGCGGGCTTTCTGCTAGAGAAAGAGCTCAAGTACTTGGGGGCGGCGATCGAGAATCCCCAACGGCCCTTTGTGGCCGTGTTGGGGGGCGACAAGGTGAGCGGCAAGATCGACCTCATCGAGAAGCTGCTTCCCAGGGTGGATGAAATCCTGATCGGCGGGGCCATGGCGTGCACCTTCTTCAAGGCGATGGGGCTCGAGGTGGGGCAGTCGCTGGTGGAAGACGATCGCCTCGAGCTGGCGCGCGCGCTGATGCAGAAAGCCGGCACGAAGCTGGTCCTCCCGTCCGGTTGCGTCGTGGCTCCCGAGCTGCGCGAAGGGATCACCAGCCTCACGGTGCGGCGCGACAAAGTGCCGGCGGGCTTCGGCGTCTACGATATCGATCCACCGACCGCGGACGACTACGGCGAGCGCCTGGGACGGGCGGGGACGGCGCTCTGGAACGGCCCCATGGGGGTCTTCGAGACGCCGCCGTTCGATTCGGGTACCAAGAGCATCGCGATGGCCCTGGCCGAGGCCACTAGCCACGGCGCCATCACCATCGTGGGCGGGGGCGATTCCGCGGCCGCTGTCGCGAAGCTCGGCGTGGCCGATCAGATCACTCACGTCTCGACCGGAGGCGGTGCGGCGCTGGAGTTTCTCGAAGGCCGGGTGCTGCCGGGCGTCGCGGCGCTCGACGAGGCCTGATGCGCCGGCTGCTCTTCGCCGCCAACTGGAAACTGCAGATCGGGCCGGGCGAAGCGCGGAGGTATGCGCTGGAATTCCGCAGGCACTTCACCCCCTCCGCTGATCGCGACACCTGGTTCTTCCCGCCGGCGGTCAGCCTCGAGGCCGCGAGCGCGGCATTTCTGGGACTCCCTAACACGCAGATCGGCGCCCAGGACGTGTACTGGGAGGTCAAGGGCGCGTTCACGGGAGCGGTGTCCGCGGGCCTGGCGAAAGCGGCGGGCGCCCGCGCGGTGCTCATCGGGCATTCCGAGCGGCGCCATGTCTTCGGTGAGAGCGAGGCCGATACCGCGAAAAAGCTGCGCGCCGCGTTACGCGAGGAACTCGTGCCGGTGCTCTGCGTCGGCGAGAAGCTCGAGGAGCGCGAGGCGGGGAAGACCGAGGCCGTGGTGCGGCGGCAGCTGCTGGCCGCGATCGATGGCCTAGCTCCGGGAGAGTTGGCTTCCCTGGTGCTGGCGTATGAGCCGGTCTGGGCGATCGGAACCGGCCGCAACGCAACCCCCGCGGATGCGGCCGCGGTGCACGTGGGGCTTCGGCAGCTGCTGAGTGGAGCCGGCGCGGCGGGGTCGCGAATTCTCTACGGCGGCTCGGTGAACCAGGGCAACGTGGCGTCGCTGCTCGCCGAACCGGAGATCGAAGGGGTGCTGGTGGGCGGGGCGAGTCTCGATCCCGAAGGCTGGGCCGCGATCTGCGCGACGCCGGGCGAGTGAGCTGCATTTGACACTGTGACCGCTGCCAAAGCGTGATCGCAGTCCCGTGGCTAGCTTGCCACCATGCCGCCTCCCCTGACCTGTTTCATCCGCTACCAGATCGACCCCTTCCAGCGCGAGGCCTTCGCCGCATACGCCCGCAACTGGGCCGAGATCATTCCAGCCTGCGGCGGGCACCTCGTGGGATACTTCCTGCCGCACGAAGGAACCAACGACGTCGCCTGGGGGTTGATCGGCTTCGACAGCCTTGCGGCGTACGAGGCGTATCGTGAGAGGCTCAAGGGCGATCCGCGGGCGCGGGAGAATTTCGCGCAGGCGGCGACGCAGCGCTTCATCCTGCGCGAGGAGCGCAGCTTCCTCGAGGTCGAAGCGAGCACGTTCGGGGTACCGGCACGATGAGCATCCCATCGTGTGCCGCCGCGATCGGCGAGCCGGCCCGCGCGAGGATGTTGTATGCCCTGTCGGCCAACCATGCACGCACCAGCACTTCGAGGGTGCGCATCGCGAAGGTGACGCCCTCTACAGCAAGCGCGCACCTCAAGCGACTGAAGGCCGAGGGGCTGGTGGGTGTGGCGGTCCAGGGCAGGCACCGGTACTACCGGCTGAGCGGGGCGGAGGTCGCGGGCGTGTTGGAGGCGCTGAGCGTCCTGAACGGCGACCAGCGGGAGCGGTTTGCGGTGACCACTCCCGCGCACTTGCGGGAGGCCAGGACCTGTTACGACCACATCGCGGGCGCGCTCGGCGTAGGCCTGCACGATCGCCTGGTCGCGCTGGGTTGGCTGCGCAATTACGAGCTGACGCAGAAGGGCGTCACGTCGCTTGGCTCGCTGGGAATCGACCTCGATGCGGCGCGATCTGCGAGGCGCCGCTTCGCGTTCGGCTGCATGGACTGGAGCGAGCGCCGTCCGCATCTCGGCGGGGCGCTGGGGGCGGCACTCCTGGAGCTTCACCTTCGAAGACAATGGGTAACGCGGAACCGGAGTGACCGGGCGCTCACCGTCACGACGGCCGGCCGGCGAGCACTCCGAGTTCACCTTGGGATAGCGGTGTAGGGTTGTGGAGCGCATCTTCAGGCGATGCTTCGCCGCATTCACAGCACCGGGCTTCTCCTGTTGGCGTTGTGCTGGTCTGCCGCGCCAGAGGTGCTGGCGCAGGACGCAGTGCATCCCGGTCCAGCTCAGGTCGTCGAGCAGTTCTTGACGGCCATGAACGCTTCACGGTGGGCAGAGGCGGGTGCGTTGCTCGAACCGGCAGGGCTCCTCCAAATTCGCCGGAATTACCTCAACGATCCGAATACCTGGGCGCTGCCTCGACCGATGACAGCCGACGATTATCTGCGCGACGATCCCGACATGCCCCGCGCAGTCGCTGAGTGGTTCGCCAGTCGTTCCGCGCGCTCGATGACGACCCGAGCCGGGCAGTCTCCTCAGGTTTCGGAATTTGGGCTGGACTCGATCACTCAGCTGCAGCGCGTCAAGCAATCCGACGTGCTAGCGTTCCTTTGGGCCAAGGCCCATGACGCTGCGTACAGGATGCGCGAGTTCCTCCTCGCAGAAGGTTGCGCCGTGCCGCCAGCCTTCGATTCGCTGTTCCGAGCGAGCACAGTGCGGGTCTACGGCTCGGTTCCGGTGGACTCCGTGACAGCGTTCGTTCTCATCGAACCGGCAGAGTTGTCTTTCATGCATGACCCCCCGACCGTCGTTAGGGTCCGGAAGGTGGGACTTGATTGGCGGATCGTCCCTCACGAGAGCCTGCTGGGAAGGGGCGGCTTCGGGGGGATTTCGATCCAGGAGTGCCCCAACAGATCCGGGCAGGTCGCCGCGATCAAGGCGGAACTCGCGCGTTACGAGCGGTTCGTCCTCACCATGGCGCACGACAGCATCGCCGCTATGTTTACGCCCGACGGTGAGCTCCACACTCCCGGCGCGTCGAGCCCGGTCGGGCCGAAAGCGATCGCCGAATACCTGAAGTCGTTCAGCGCCTTCCACGTGATCGCGGACAGCATGACCGCCGACTCCACGTTCGCCAGTACAACAGCCGGCCGGCAGGTCGGGAGCTACTGGCAGCGCGTCCGGATCCCCAGAGGCGACACGGTGGAAGTCCGTGGAAGGTTCGAAGCGCGCTGGCGCAAGGTCCCGCCGGGTCAATGGAAGCTCAGCTGGCTCGGCACTGTGCCTGCAGGGGCAGGCCGCCAGTAGATTGCAGCCGCCATGAACAAGCAGATCCTCGCGCTGCTCATCCCGATCATTGCGCTGACGATCCCGGTCGTTGCGATCCTGTCGAGTCACGCGTTTCGGATGGCCAGGCTCCGCCTGGAGCACGAGCGATTGCGCCTCCAGGTCGGCGGTCCGGATTCCGCGGAAGAAGTGCAAAGCCTCCGGAACGATGTAGAGACCATGCGAGCCGAGCTGACCGAGCTCCAGGAACGCGTCGATTTCACCGAGCGCCTGCTGGCCAGCCCGAAGGCCAAAGAGCCGGGGGCCGGCAGCTGAGCGATTGACCCAGGCGTGGCGCGCAACTAGAATTCCCCAAATGCTTTACAACTTTCTCCTCATACTTCTCATCATCGATGGCATCGTGCTCGCCGCCTCGGTCCTGCTCCAGGCGGGGCAGGGTGGCGGACTCGCCTCGATGGGCGGCGGCACCACCGATATGGTGATGGGTGGCCGCCAGGCGGTGACCATCCTGCACAAGGCGAGTTGGATCACCGGCGGGCTGTTCATGTTCCTCGCGGTGGTGCTGTCGATCGTTGCCTCGCAGCGGACCGTTGGGCAGTCCGACGTTCAAAGGCAGCTCCGCCAGCAAGCCGCTCCGGTTCAGCCGCCGGCACCTCCGGCGCCTTTGCCGCTCCAGACACAGCCGGCTACCGGCAACGCCCCGGTCACTCCGGCGCCGGCTCCCGCGCCGGTTCCTCCTTCGCCGGCTCCCAAGAAGCCGTGAGCCCAAGCGTTCCTGAGCGGGGCGAACCGGACACCGGTCGCCCCGCTTTTGTTTTGCTGGAAGACGGCGCCTGGTTTCCCGGCGTCTTGCACGAGCCCGCCGAGCCGGCCTTTGGAGAAGTGGTATTCACGACCAATCTCACCGGTTATCAGGAAACGTTTACCGACCCCAGCTACCTCGGCCAGATCGTGGTAATGACTGCGCCGATGATCGGGAACTACGGGATCAACGGCAGCGACCTCGAATCGGAGCGGCCCCAAATCAGCGGAGTAGTTGTGCGTGAGCTGTCACGTACCGCGTCAAGCTGGCGCGCCACCGGAGGCCTGGCGGAGTGGCTGCAGCGCTTCGCGATTCCGGTGATCGAGGGCGTGGACACCCGCAAACTCACGCGCCATATCCGCTCCCAGGGCGCGATGCGGGGCATGATCGCGGAAGGTGATGCTCCCAGCCCGGCGCAACGGGACGCGCTGCTGGCCTCGCCTTCGATGGAAGGGCGCGACCTCGCCCCGGAGGGGTCGACGCGGGGGGGCGGGGGCGAAGGGGGGCAAGGTCCCCACGTGGTGGCCTACGACTTCGGCATGAAGCGCAACATCGTCCGCATGCTCAACGAGGCGGGTTGCCGGGTGACGGTGGTGCCGAGCACCACCACCGCAGCCGAGGTCAAGGCGCTGGAACCGGACGGGTTGTTCCTGTCCAACGGACCCGGAGATCCCGCGGCACTCACCGGCGCGATCGCCAGCGTGCGCGAACTCGCCTCGAGCGGCCTTCCGACCTTCGGGATCTGCCTGGGACACCAGGTCCTTGGACTGGCCTTCGGCGGCCGGACAGCGAAGATGCCTTATGGTCATCGTGGCGGGAACCATCCGGTGCGCGATCTCGCCAGTAGCCGGGTGCTGATCACCTCCCAGAATCACGGATTTGCCGTGGAAGGAACCCCCGAAGGCATCCCCGGCGCCCCAGATCTCGAGGTGACGCACCTCAATTTGAACGACGGAACCGTGGAAGGCCTTCGGCACAAAGCACTTCCGGTTTTTGCCGTGCAGTATCATCCCGAGGCGTCACCCGGACCGCACGATGCCCATCCGCACTTTGCCGAGTTTCTGGCTCTCATGGCCCAGAAAACCGGGTCAAAACCCGCAACCTCTTGACAGACAACAGGTAAGCTCATAGTATCGGCACAAAGGAACGCCCTGCCCAAGGGCGATTGCCTGTCCCGGTTCCGCTATTGGGGGTAGCATGACCAAAGCCGACCTCGTCGAGCAGGTAACCGCCGCCATGGCCCGGACTTCGGGGCCGCTTATCTCCAAGAAAGACTGTGCTCGTGTCGTGGATTCGTTCCTCGACGCGATCAAGAGCGCACTCAAAGATCAGCACAACATCGAGGTGCGAGGCTTCGGCACCTTCAAGATTCGCCGCCGGAAGACCCGCATGGCGCGCAACCCGCGCACCGGTGAGCCCGTCGAAGTCGCCGCCCGCCCGGTCCCTGTCTTCAAGCCCAGCAAAGAGTTGCGGGCGCTGGTCGCCGATGAACCGCATGAGGGACTCGACGGACCGGAAGAAGAGACGGAGTAGCCGCACGACAACGGGCGCCTGAAGCGAGGCGCCCGGTTATTCTCTGGTATGGCCGACACTCCCACTGTCCGCGTTCAGCTCTTCGCGCGCTATGCCGAGCTCTTCGGCCGCGAATACGTCGAACTATCGCCGGAGGGGATCCACACCGTCGCGGACGTCCTCGAGCGGCTGCGCGGCTTGCCAGGTGGAACGGCCCTGGGCGCGGCCACGCTCGTGGCAGTCAATCTTCGTCAGGCAAAGCCCTCTGCTCCCGTGAAGCCGAGTGACGAAATCGCGATTCTGCCGCCGCTGGCCGGCGGCTGACGTGGGCTTTCTGTCAGAGACTCCCCTCGAGCTCGATGAGCTGATCGCCGCGGTATCGGGAGCTTCTCGCGGAGGCGTCGTGACATTCCTGGGCACGGTGCGGAATCACCACGGTGGGCGCGGCGTCAGTTCGCTCGGCTATAGCGCTTACGAGCCCATGGCGGAATCGGTCTGCGCCGAGATCGTCGCTGAAGCCGAGCAGAAGTGGCCGGTCAAGATCGCCCTCAAGCATCGCCTGGGGGAGCTCCGCATCGGTGACAGCGCCGTGGCCATCGCGGTTGCGGGAGACCACCGCGACGAGGCCTTCGCCGCGTGTCGCTATGCGATCGAAGAGCTCAAGCGCCGGGTGCCGATCTGGAAGCGGGAGATGTTCGCGGACGGGAGTGTGGAGTGGGTGGGGGCGGAGGGAGTTGTCGGCCGATGACCGCCGGTCCGCCCGTCCGCCTGTCCGACCACCTCGGCCGTCCGCTCGGCAGCCTGCGCTTGTCGGTCACCGACCGCTGCAACATGCGCTGCGGCTACTGCATGCCGGAGGAGAATTACGTCTGGCTGCCGCGCGAGTCGTTGCTCAGCTTCGAGGAGCTGGATCGGGTCGCCGGAGTTTTCCTGCGGCTCGGAGCCACCAAGCTGCGGCTCACCGGTGGCGAACCGTTGCTGCGTCACGAGCTGCCCACGCTCATCGGCATGCTCGCGGCGCGTCCGGGGCTGGGCGATCTAGCCCTCACGACGAACGGCATTCTGCTCGCTGCCCAAGCAGAGGCGCTGCGCGCCGCGGGACTCAGGCGCGTAACGGTCAGCCTGGACACGCTCCGGCCGGAGCGCATGCTCGCGTTTGCCAGGAGCGCGCGCCACGCCGATGTCTTGCACGGCATCGAGGTGGCACAGGCGGCCGGCTTCGAGCGGATCAAGCTCAACAGCGTGATCATCCGTGGCTTCAACGACGACGAGGTGGTCCCCCTGCTGGAGTTCGCCCGGGCCCACGACCTCGAGCTGCGCTTCATCGAGTACATGGATGTGGGTGGCGCGACGCGCTGGCGCCGCGAGGACGTGGTGAGCCGGGCCGCGCTGCTCGAACAGGTCGCCGGGCGATTCGGCGCTCCCGAGCCGCTCACCGATCCGGCGAACCCGAGCGTGCCTGCCGAGCGGTTCGTCCTGCGCGACGGCACGGTGTTCGGGATCATCGCGTCGGTCACGGCTCCGTTCTGCGCGAGCTGTGATCGCAGCAGGGTCACCGCGGACGGTACCTGGTTCACCTGTCTCTATGCGGGCAAGGGTATCGATCTGCGCGAGCCGCTGCGGATGGGTTGCACCGACGCAGAGCTCGAACGGCTGATCACCGATACCTGGCGGCATCGCAGCGATCGGGGTGCCGAGCTACGGCTGGGATTACGGGATCGGGGGGTGCTCTACCAGGTCGAAGGGCTGCGCCAGGATCCGCATCGCGAAATGCATACCAGAGGCGGGTAGATGCTCCACATCGCGCTGATTGAGCCGAAGATCCCGCCGAACACCGGCAACATCGCCCGGCTCTGTGCGGCCACCGACAGCAGTCTGCATCTGATCGAGCCGCTGGGATTCACGGTGGACGACGCGGCGCTCAAGCGTGCGGGTCTCGATTACTGGGATTCCGTGGACCTCTGGGTACATCCGGGCTGGCGCGCGTTCCGCGAGGCCATGAGCCGGGAGCGCTGCCTCTATTTCTCCGCGAAAGCCGAGAGACCCATCGCAGAAGCGAAGTTTCAGGCCAACAGCGTGCTGATCTTCGGGAACGAGACCGACGGCATGCCCGACCGGATCCTGGAGAAGTATCCCGAGCGCTGCTACACGATTCCGATGCAAAGCGGCAAGGTGCGCAGCCTCAACCTCGCAACGGCGGCGGGGATCGTGTTGTACGAGGCGCTGCGGCAGCTCGGTCACGAGGAAGCCGCCCGGACCGCCGCCAGTTTAACCGAGGATGAGAAACCCGTGGTTAAACGCGCTGGCCGGCGAGGGTCACCGCGCCGGAGACCGAGATAGCCTTACCGCGCCACCCGTACCGGAGTGAAGCGAGCCGCGTTCGTTCCGTCGCCCAGCTGGCCATAGGCGCCCAGGCCCCAGCACCAGATCGCCCCCAATGCTGTAAGCCCACAGGAGTGCTCCGACCCAACGGAGATGGCGACGAAACTCACTCCGGCCGGCATGGACACGGCCACGGGCGCGGGTCGATCGGTGGCGGTTCCATCACCCAGCGCTCCGGTTCCGTTGTAACCCCAGCACCACGCCGCCCCGGCCGTGGTGAGTGCGCAGGTGTGATCGACTCCGGTGGCGAAGGTGACAAAGGTCACTCCCGCCGGCATCGACACGAGAACTGGGGTGGGTCGGGGTGTGCTCGTCCCGTCGCCCGTCAGCCCGCCCGCGCCCCAGCAATACATCACCTGAGTAAAGGTCATGCCGCAGCCGGCCACACCGGTCTGCACCGAGGCGAAGCTGACGCCGGCCGGGGCAGACACCGGCGACGGCACATTCCGCTGCGTGGTGGTGCCGTCTCCAATCTCATTGTTGAGGTTGATGCCCCAGCAATAAGCGACCCCGGTGGCTGTGGTTGCGCAGGCGGTTTGGAACCCCGCGAATAGGGTAGAAAAGAAAACACCGGCCGGCGGAGTGACCGCCGTCGGAAGCGCATGGTTGGTATGGAGCCCGTCGCCGAGCGTCCCGACGACGCCGTTACCCCAGCAGTAGCCCGTGCCGGTGCTCTCCAGCCCGCAGGTGAAAGTGCCGCCCGCGCTGATCGAGGTGAACGTCACTCCGAGGGGAGGAGTAACCAGGGTTGCCGTCAGCCGGTTGACCGAGCCTCCGTCGCCGATCGCGCCGCCTGCGCCATATCCCCAGCAATACGCAGAGCCACCCACAGCCAGGGCGCAATTGGTCACCGTTGTCACCGCATCGCGCTGGTTCTGGCTCACCGCGATGAAGCGCACTCCCGCGGGGGCGACTACGCGGGTAGGGACAGACCGGTTCGTCGTGGTTCCGTCGCCCAGCTGCCCGTTGTTGTTCTGCCCCCAGCAATAGAGGGCGTTGGACGCGGTCACCCCGCACGTCGTGGCGTTGCCGACTCCAACTGAGACGAAGTTGAGGAAGGTCGTAAAGGCGCTGCTGGTTGCCGAGGTGAGCCCTGTAGCGGAGGCGACCAGCGTATACCCAAATCCGGCCTGGCTGAGGGTGAGGCCGGCGAAGTTTGCGACCCCGCCCACGGCATTGACGGAGATGGTGCCCCCCAGGACGCCGGCTCCGGGATTGGTGCCGATGGCGAGGTTCACGGTATTGCGCGCACCGACCACGAGGGCACCGTTGGCGTCGCGGATCTCGACCTGCACGGAGTTCGGGAAGTTGAGGCCTTCGGTCGCTCCGGTTGGCTGCACCGTAAAAGCAAGCTGAGTTGCGACCTGAGTAACGGTAAGCAGGGTACTCCCCGGGACGCCGAGTGCAGCCGCCGTGACCGTGGTGGTCCCTGGGGCCTTTGCCGTCGCCTTGCCAGTGGCATCGACCGTTGCGACGGAAGGATCCGAGGAGATCCACAGAAACCCGACTCCGTTGACCACGGCGCCGGCCGCATCCTTGGCCACGGCCGTGAATTGCTGATTGGCGCCGATGGCGGTGAGCGTCGGCGTCCCCGGCGTCACCTCCACCGTGCTCACCTGCTGAGCGACGAGGATCGAGGCTTGCCCGGTCTTGCCATCGACACTCGCCGAGATCGTCGCCTCGCCCTGCGCGACCGCCGTGACCAGCCCGGTGCCTGGATCGACGCTGGCGACCGCCATGGCTGAGGATTGCCACGCGAAGGTCTTTCCGTTGATGACGTTGCCCGCCGCGTTCCGGGCCTGTGCCGTGAGCTGGCGGGTGCGGCCGATGGCGAGCAGCGTGTCACGGCCAGGGGTAATGAGAATCGAAGCGACGACCTGTGAGCTCGGCCCTGTCGTCGATCCGCCGCTACCGCAGGCGACGAGTACGGCGAGGGTCACGGAGGCGAGTGCGCGACGTTGCATGGGACGCTTCGCGTTCGGGAGGTGAGGAAGCAGTAGCAAGCGGACCGAATGGAAGCAAGAGTCTCCGATGTTGGTGCACGCAGAGAACTGCGGTTGCTGTTCACAGGAGCCGCGCTAGATTCGGCCCCATGCTCAACAAGATCACCGTGGTGGGCGCCGGCAACGTCGGTGCATCGGCGGCCGTACGTCTCGCCGAGAAGAGCCTGGCGCGCAGCGTCGTCATGGTAGACGTGGTCGAAGGCGTGCCTCAGGGCAAAGGCCTCGACCAGTGGCAGTCCGGACCGATCGAGGGCTACGACACCCGGGTCATCGGCGCGAACGATTACAGCGCCGCTCAGGGCTCGGAGCTCTTCGTGGTGACGGCGGGGATCGCGCGCAAACCCGGTATGAGCCGCGACGATCTGGTCAAGACCAACGCCGGCATCGTGCAGGCGGTGGGGAAGGAGATCGCGCGGGTCGCGCCACAGTCGATCATCATCGTGGTCTCCAACCCGCTCGACGTGATGTGCTACGTCGCGCTCAAGGCGAGCGGCTTTCCGCGCGAGCGCGTGCTCGGCATGGCGGGCGTGCTCGACACGGCGCGCTATCGCATGTTCCTCGCGGAAGCGCTCGACGTATCGGTCGAGGATATCCAGGCTATGGTGCTTGGCGGCCACGGCGACACCATGGTGCCACTGGTGTCGTACACGACGGTCTCCGGCATTCCCGTCACCCAGCTGCTCGCCAGGGACAAGCTCGACGCGATCGTCGCGCGGACCCGGAACGGCGGCGCCGAGATCGTGGCGCACCTCAAGACCGGGTCGGCGTACTACGCGCCGAGCGCGGCGTCGGTGCAGATGGTGGAGGCGATCGTTCTCGACAAGAAGCGGGTGCTGCCCTGCGCCGCCTGGCTGCAGGGGGAGTACGGGTTGCGCGACCTCTTCTGCGGCGTGCCCTGCAAGCTGGGCCGCCGCGGCCTTGAGCAGATCCTCCAGGTCGAGCTCACCGCCCAGGAGCAGGCCGAGCTCAAAGCCTCGGCGGAGTCGGTCCGGAGCGTGCAGGCCGGACTGGCGCTCTGAGCGGCAGCGGGCTACCGGGTTAGGTTCGTGAGCGTCCATCCCCCGCGTCCCCGCCTCGTGGTGCGGGTGGGGGTCACCGGACATCGCTGGAACAAGCTGCGACACGAAGACGCCGACGCCATCCGGCAACAGTGCCGGGCGGCCCTCGGCGCGATCAGCGACATCGCCGCCGCGATCGCGACGGAGCCGCACTCCGGGTATCGGGATCCGACCGAAATGCCGGCCGAGCTGCGGCTGGTGTCCGCCCTGGCCGAAGGGGCGGACCGCCTGCTGGTAGAGGCGGGCCCGACCCACGCGACGCTGCAGGCGATTCTCCCCTTTGCTGCGGACGTGTACCAGCGGGACTTCACCGAGCCCGACTCGCGCCGCGCGCTGGACCGGTATCTCGAGCGCGCCAGGCGGGAAGCGGGCGTCGTGGTGCTGGATGGCAAGCGCGACGCGACCAACGCGTTCGAGCCGAGCGGCACGGCGGTGTGCCTCAATTCGGATGTGCTGATCGCGATCTGGGACGGCCAGGCCGGGCAACCCGGCGGCACCGGTGACGTGGTGGACCTCGCGGGACGGGTGGGCATTCCGGTGCTGCGGATCGCGCCGAGCGGGGCGGAGCCGCCCTGGCTGGAGCAGCCGGAGCTCGCCGATCGCGGGAAGGGAAGCGGGTTAGGCGCGCTGGCGGAACGGCTGCGCCGGCTCTACCTCCCGCCGGCCCCGCCGGCCGACGCCGACCGCGAGGAGCTGCACGAGTGGCACCGCCTCGATCTCCGGGAGCGCTACTTCGCGGAGCACCATCGCGGCTGGCAGCGGGGGCGGTTCTACAACTTTCTGCTACGGCTGCTCGCCTTTAGCTGGCGCGATCGCGCCGCGTGGTGGCGGACGCTGCGGCAGGGCGAGGGCCCGCGGCCGCGTCGCGCCCCGCCGCATTACGGCGATGCGGTGCGAAAGCGCTGGACCCGGAAATGGAAGCAGGAGCTCGGCCTTTCGGGCGAGTGCGTGGACTGGATGCTGGAGTCCTCGCTGCCGGATCACTACGGCTGGACCAGCTACCTCGCCAGCTACTACGCCGGGCGCTACCGCAACACCTATCTCTGGGCTTATCTGCTCTCCTGGATCGCGGTGGGATTCGGTGCGGCGGGGGGCCTGGCGACGACGTCGCTGCTGCTCTGGGTGCCGTACTCGAGCGTGGTGACCGCAGCAGTGGAGACCGGCATCCTGGTCGCCATCTTCTATCTCATCGCGCGGGCGCGGCACGGCAAGTTCCACGAGCGCTGGCTGGCGTACCGCTCGCTGACGGAGGGCTTGCGGTCGCTCACCTATACCTTGCCGCTGGCGCGGGCATCGACGCTCGACGCCCGCAAGGCGCGCGAGTCCGAGCACTGGGGCGACTGGCTGCACCGCGCGGTGGTACGCGAGCTGGGACAGCCGCCGGCGGTGATGTCGGCGACGCACCTCGCCGAGGCGCGCACCCTGCTGGTGGAGGAGGTGTTGCGCGAGCAGATCGCCTATCACACCCAGAACGCCGCGACGTTGGCGCGGGTGGACCGGCTGCTGCATCGCGCCACCGAGGTGCTGTTTTTCGTGGCGGTGGCGATCGGATTGAACCACCTGTACGAGGCGATGCAGCTGCTGCGCAGCAAGGCGGGTCTCCAGCTGGAGATTCTCACCATCGCGTTAGGCGTCGTGGCGATCTCCATTCCCGCCGCTGCCGCGGCGATTCACGGGTTCCTGAGCCAGGGGGAATTCGAGCCGAGCGCGGACCGTTCGCGGAAGACGCGGCGGGAGCTGATGCGGCTGGAAAAGCGTGCGCTCGATGCGCCGCTCACCAGTGCGGCGCTTGGCGAGGTCGCGTCGGAGACCGCGCAGGCGATGCACAGTGAGCTGGGGGCCTGGTTCGCGGCCTACAACACCAAGGGACTCAAATACCCCTAGTTACAGCCCCGCCTTCTGTTTGGCTCTGAGATAGCGCTCGTGGAACTGGGGATCGGCGCGGCGCCACGCGGATTCGACAGCGCGCCAGTGGGCCTTCGCGCTGTCGGATTGGCTCGCCTGTTCGAAGGCCTGGGCCATCGCTTCGTGGAGCTCCGTACGGCTGGTGTAGGTGTTGCTGCCGTCGACGCCGCCGCGGATGGCGGGGCGTAACACGGCGATGGCTTCCGCCGGGCGATGGAGCTCGAGCAGGCTCCGCGCCATCATGAGATTGGTGCGGGTGTAGCCATCGGTCAGCGAGAAGAGCGAGCGCCGGAAGGCATCGACCGCGTCGGCGTGACGGCCCTGGCTCTGGAGCAGGAGTCCCCGCAGGAAGTAGTGGAGCTTGGCGTCGCGCCCGAAGTGGCTGGTCTGGCCAAGCACTTCGAGTGAATCGGCGAGTCGCCGGACGACCGCGGAGTCGCCGGTGGCGGCATACACCGTCCCGGCGAGCGTGAGATACCAGATCATGTAGCGGTTCCGCACGCCGGGAGGCGTCTTCGAATGGATGGTCCGTTCGAAGTCGTGACGGAAGGTGCGGATCGACACCTCCGGATGCCCTCGCTCGAACCCGATCATGAAGGCATCGTCGGGTTGGTCGGCCGGAACGCCACCTCGGGCGAGGATGTCTTCGCGCGACCGCTGGCGTACGCTGTCCGCCTCGCGCAGCCGACCCTGGTCGCGAAGACTCAATTGCAGCAGCCACCACGCTTCGCCCTGGTTCTCCCGAATTGAGCTGCGCGCATTGTCCCGCAGCCTCCGATCCACCTCCTCGTAGCGCCCCCAGCGTATGGCATCGCGGAAGAGCATCGGCGCGTGGGAAACATCCGAGGTGTCCGGATCGAGCGCGGCTTCGATGCGAGCGGCTTCCTGAAAGCGTCCCTGGCGCAACAGCGGCTCGATGAGGTTGGACCGGCTGGACGCTTCCGGCCGCAACGCACTGAGGCGCCTGGCGGTCCGCTCCGCGGCGGCTGCCGAGTCCCACCAGAGGTATTGCTGCGCCATTCCTCCTAAGGCGCTGCACACGCGGCAATAGGGACCGTGCAGCGTACCGGCAGCCGAATCGAGCTCGACCGCGCGCTGGTACGCGGCGACGGCCTCCGCCCAGTTTCCCGCGTACCATTGGACGTTGCCGAGCAGGAGATGGCCCTCGGGGTCGCCGGGATATTTGACCGTCAGGGTTTCGGCGATGGCGAGGGAGCGGCGGAGCGGGGCATCTACCTCAGCGATGGAACCGAGGATGAGCAGGCGCTCGCGCTCGGTAGTCCGCGCCGCGAGCCGTTGCGCACGGGACTGCTCCTCGGCCTGCGTGGAATCGTTGGCGAAGGAGCGGCCCAGCTGCCAGACGTAAAACGCCGCCATGGCGAAGTTCGAGTCGCGCTCGAGTGCCGCTCGCATCAGGCGGTACGCGGCCGGTGCGTCATAGCCGTAGAAGGCCCGCAAGCCTTCGTCGTAGAGGGCGTATGCGGCGGGTGACGCGGTGCGGATCTCGGTGGCGGCGAGTGTAGGAGGCGAACGCTGCAGGTCGCGCGCGATGGCCGCCGCCGCGCTATCCACCACGGCGAAACGATTGGTGGCGCGAACCACATAGCCTTTGCGTACGACTCCGCGCTGGAGCGTAACCCGCTGCAATGAGAGGACCAGACCGCCCGGCTCTGTGGCCAGGTTCCCCTCGATGACTTCGGTGGCGCCCGCCCGGCGAGCCGCGTCGTGGACAGCTCGGGGAATCGTGTCCGCACCGCGTGGCATGAGCTCCACCAGCCGGGAGTTCGCGACGACCGGGAGACCGTCGATGCCACCGAGACTCGTTGCCAGCAAGTCGCGCAGGATGGGACCGGTCCGGGCGCTGTCGCTCGAGCCTTCGACGCGAATCTCCCCCACGGCGAGAAAGAGGCCACCCTGGTCGGCACGACTTCCCAGCCTCCGCGCCACCAGCGCGACGGCTAGGAGCGAGAGCAAGGCCGCCGGAATCAGCCAGCGCTTCCAGTGCCGCTCCGGCTGAGCGGGACTCGCGGATACGATCGGCTGTGCTGGAGCGGGTTGAGCCGGGAACGGTGCGGGGGCTGACGACGCTGGCTTCAGCGACGGCGCCGACCTCAAGGTCTGCTCCAGCTTGAGGACCGCCGGATCCGGTTCGGTATCCAGCTCTCGCTGGACCGCCTCGCAATAGGCTCTTGCGCGTACCAGCGCGGCGGAACGATCTCCAGCATTCGCCAGCGACTGCATGTGACCCGCGGCGTAACGCGCGCACAAGGGGTCGAGGTCGCTCAGCTGCTGCCACCAGCGCAGCGCTTCCGCATGGTCGCCGGTTTCGTCGGACTGTCTGGCCAATCGCTCGATGGCGCGCAGAGCGACCTGGTGCAGCCGAGCTCGCTCATCCTCGACCCAACGCTCGAAGTCGGGCGCGGCGGGCAGGTAGAAGCCTTCGAGGAAGCGGCCGGTATAGAGCGTGGCAATCGCGTTGAGGTCTCCGGTTGCCGCAGCCTCCTGGAGCTCGCCGATGTCGCTGGGGATGGTCAGCCGGAGCTGGGTGGTGCCGGAGATGAGCTCGGTCCCGCCGTCTCGCCTCAGGCTATAGAGCGTCTGGGACAGGGTGTGCCGAGCCTGGTCCTCGCCGGTGTCGGGCCAGAGGATCCCGATCACCCGTTCCCTGGAAATGGCCTTCTTACCCGCTGCCGCTACCACCGCGAGCAGCGCAAGCTGTCTCGGTCCGAGTGACGGAGACGCCGCCAGTTCTTCGATCCACAACCCGCCGATAGTCTTGAGGCGCAAGAGCTTCCGAGCGCTTTGATAATCGTTTGATAGAGCCTGATCCGCCCCTGACGGGGGCGGCATAGCTTGCCCGCGATTCTACGGACAGATGGCCCCATTCGGCAAGCGTGAGGGGATATGGGACGGTTGGCCTGGTTGGTGGTTGCCCTGGTGATGGGGCTTCGGGAAGCCCCCCGGCAGCGGCCGCTTCTGTGGCAGGCGGACCTCCAGGTGCGCAGCCTGACGGTGACCGAAGACAAGGGGAATCTGTCCGCTCGGGTGGTCGTGGCGACCGAGGTCGGTGAGGCGCTGGGGGCGCGGCTGGAAGTGTTGCTCCCGGTTGGAGTGGGGATCGTGAGCCTTGGGTCGGGCTGCGTTCCGGGGCCGAATCGCACCGGGATCCGGGAACTCAGGGCCCGGGTCGAGTGCACCCTGGGAGACATGCAGGCGGGGTCGAATCGCGAGGTCATCGTGGTGACGACGACGCCCCCCAGCGGGATCGCGAAGGGATTCGCCGTGGTCGTCATGAGCGAGACGCCCGATCCCAAGCCGAGCAACAACTTCGCAGAGCGGGTTATTCCACTTCCGTGAGGACATTCTCTATGAAACGCGGTTTCGGTGTGCTGGTCGTCGCTGCTGTGCTCACCCTGGTTCAGGCTCGGCCCGCCGTGGCCCAGTCAGGCGACTTCGTGGCGGGCAGCCGCGACCTCTTCGTGATGGATCTGGCCTCCACGCCAACGGGCGAGCTTCCCCAGGTCTGCGGCCCCAAAGTCCCGCCTCCTTGCCTGGAAATGATGCGGGGCAATGTCACAACAGTGGACAAGGACGGATCGCACATGTTGCGGGCGGCTGACCCTGCGCAGGTCTGGATCAGGATTCCCCAGGTCATGCCGAACGATTTCACCATCGAGCTCGACTTGATCCCGAAGCCTCTGGGTATCGCGCCTTCCGATTTCGCGATCGAAGGTACCAGGGAGACCAATCGGGGTGATGCGTCCCTGATGCTGGAGTGGCAGACGCAAGCCATCATGGTCGTTGGCGGCGCGCAGGGCGCGTCGTTCCAGCGGCCGCAGCCCGAGGACCTCAAGGCTACCACGCCATCGGAGCTTACGGAAATCCGCATCAGCTACAACGACGGGGCGCTCAAGATGTACGTCAACGGGCAGCGCCTGGTGAACCTGCCCAAGCTCGCCTTCGCCCGCAACCGTGGCCTTCGGCTCGAACTGGGTGGCGCCGATGACGACAAGGCGGCCGTGTATCTGGCGAAGTTCCGGCTCGCGACCAACAGCCCGAAGCCGCAATGAGCCGAGATGGGTCGCGGGGCGTGGGGGTCGCGGCGGCGCTACTGCTGGCGAGTGGTGTCACAGCGGCGTCCGCGCAGCAGTCGGTCAGCGGTGGTGCGCGTCAGATCATGGCGCTCGACTTCACGGCGATGCCGATCGGGGATTTTCCGAAGCGCAAGGATTTGAGCACGAACAGCAGTCTGGAAATCGTGGACAAGGACGGCGTCCACATGCTCAGAGCCGGGTTTCGGTCCGAGTTCGTGATCAACCTGCCGGAGAATCTGCCGGACCTGTTCACCCTGGAGTTCGAGGTGATTTCGCAGGAATGCTGCGGCTCCGATGACCTTGGGTTCGAGACCACCAAGAACGACCCCACCCAGAGCTCGGCGAAGGTCACGTGGTCGCCCGCGTTACAGGCAGTGAGTGGAGGAGGAGGTAACCCTAACCCATTCACGGCTACCACCAAGCTCACGGGTGGGCAATTGGCGCATGTCCTCGCGAGCGTCGAGGGCACCACCATCAAGATGTATACCGACAATGATCGACTCTATACCGCGACGGGGTATCGCCTGGCGAGGGGCCAGGTATTGCGGGTGTCACTTAACGGGACTGATGAGAAGAAGGGAGCGGTCTATCTCGCGCGGGTTAGGGTAGCGGAAGGCGCCGCGACCGTGACCCAGATCGCTGCCACCGGCAACGGGTCGGGCGCTGGTAGTGGCACCACTGCCGGTAGTGCGGCAACCGGGGCGGGTAGCGGTTCTGCCAGCGGGGGAGGATCGACTCCCACCGGATCAGGTTCCAGCGGCGGCACCCAGCAGAATGCAGCGACGGAACCGGCAGCCGGAACGGCCGCGGTGGTTCACGGCGTGAAGGCGACGGTCGGTAGCCTGATGTCCCCTGAAGCCACGGTGAGCTGGCAGTCGGTGCAGGGTGCGACAACCTATTTCGTGATGCGGTGGAAAGATGGAAGCACCTGCTGCGTTGAGTCTTCGTCACCGCTGGGAACGTCGAGCCTCAGTTGGCAGGACGGAGGATTGAGCCAGCCGGGGATCTACAGGTACCGCG
Source organism: uncultured Gemmatimonas sp. (assembly GCA_964398345.1). Taxonomy (GTDB): domain Bacteria; phylum Gemmatimonadota; class Gemmatimonadetes; order Gemmatimonadales; family GWC2-71-9; genus JABFSM01. Next base: position 19,094 of record CAYNNS010000004.1, read on the forward strand.
TCTATGCGCACACGCCGTCCCTGATCTATACCGGAGAAACGACGGTCCAGTACCCCGCGTCGCTAGAGGCCGTGGCCTTGCTCAACCTCCAGCCTCATGCCCCGCTGGGAATCCTCCTGGCATGGGGACCGGTCGCGAATGCGACGACCTATCGCGTGTACCGGCAGGCCGACGCCACTCAATCCGGAGTGGTCCTTGGCACGGTGCCCGCCACATCGGGCCCGACTTCCCCATTTCTGGGCGGCCTGCCGGGAGCGGTCGATGCGGAAGTTACGAATGATGCCGGCAAGTACCAGTACTGGGTACAGGCAGGCTTCGCGAACGGTAGCAGCAGTGAGCCGGGGCCGGTAACGAGAGTCACGGTGCAGGGCGGGAATAGTCCTCCGATTGGCACTTGGGGAGTCAGCCTTCCTATCGCGCCTGCGAATATCAAGGCAACGCCCGGTGGGACGACGACGATCACGGTCAATGGTCAACAGGTCCCTGGAAGCAAGGTCGTTGTGACGTGGGATCAGGATCTCGATACGTATCCGGTCTACTTGTATTTCACCACAGTTGAATCCGCCGGGTCGTCTTCCGGTTTCGGAACCGCTTGGGTCCCGTACAAATCGGAGACCGTCAGCGTTCCGGGGACCCCGTTAATCCCGTACCTCAACCCGGCCAGCGCCGTCGGACCGCCGTACACCGTTGAGGTTCCGGCGGGAATGATGATCAGGGTCTGCGTCTCGTATTTCCCCCTGACGCCGGACCAGCGCCAGCAGTACGGGAGCACCGCGTGTGCCGGTGCCCAGATCCCCCAGTGAGGAGGCATCGCGCGTGAGCGGAATCAAGACGCCACTCGTGTTAGGGGCGCTGGCAGCGGTGGGTGTAGCGCTGCATCCGGTTGCGGCACAGCTGACGACGACACCAACCCTGTCGGGGTTGGTGGCGCGGGTTACTTCCGCCGGGGCCGGATCAGTCAGTTGGTCGGCCTTTCAGGGCGCGACCTCCTATCTCGTCGTGCGCTGGAATACTGCCGACCCGTCCTGTTGCAAAGCGCTCTCTCCCCCGAGCCTCGGCGCCACGACGCTGAGTTGGCAAGACGGCACGCTGCCGCTGGCGGGGACCTATGCGTACCGAGTCTACGCGACCACGCCGACGGGGACGTACGCGGGCGAAGTCAAACTGGTCTACAACTCGGGGGTTGCATCGAACTCCGATCCGAACCTGCGATCGAGCGTGACGGCGGCGGGAGGGTCGGGCGGTGGGACGGCACTCTCCAGCGGCCCCACCTCGACGCTCTCTCGCCCCTCCGGTAGCGCGGAGCCCATGAACACCGGTCCCGCACCCAGCGGTCTCCAGATCACCGGTGGGGTCACGACCGCGAGCCTGCAATGGGATCCCGTCGCAGGAGCCACGGGATATCGGGTGGCGCGCGCACTCGCGGGGACGACGGGTTGGATGCCGCTGACGCCTAGCGCCATCACGGCGACCAGCTATTCGAGTGATCCGCTGCCGGATCCACGGGCCACCTATACCTATCAGGTGACTGCGGTCCAGGCCGACGGGCACTACGGTGTCGCCACCAGGAACTATGCGCCGCCTCCACCCTCTGACCCAACGGAGTTCAGCGCTGCGCAAACCGCAGAACACGAGGTGGAACTGAGCTGGAGGGATACCCCGGGCGTCACGAAATACTTGATCAGTGGACCTGGTGCCCCGGGTACACCCGTGTCGAGCAATGCGATGACCCTGGGCATCATCGGGGTCTCCGGGAAGTCATCCTACAAGCTTGCCGGCGTAGCAAACGGAGTGCAGAGCTGGACGATTGCGTCTGCCTACGCGCCTGGCGGAGTCCTGACCACAGCGGACAAGTGGCCGAAGGCGACACTGACGGTCGGCTCTCTCTCGGGCAAGTATCGGGTGACGATCATCGGATTCGACGTGAATGCCCAAACCGTGGGCGATCCGTTCACGGACGGACTCGGTGACGAGGTCTACCTCGTCGCGCACGTCTCGACGTTCAACCTGTCGACCGGCGCGGTGGGAGTCCAAGGAGTTATCCGCAGCTTCCTCTTTGGGGATGTCACGAATCTGCCGGGACGCGTGAAGGCCGGTACGTTGAGTCAAAATGGTGGACTCAAGAGCGGCGATGCCTATCCGCTCTCGGGCGGCGGCACCATGCCGCCCGTCACGCCGGAGGCGAATACCGTGCCGATGCTGCTCTGGGAGGGCCAACTGACCAACGACGTCGATCTGTTGCTGATCGCCCCGTCAGTCTGGGAGAGCGATGGCAATGATGCAGCATTGTCGGATTGGAGTCACTGGATCGAGACGGGGGCTCATCCCCTGAATTACCAGCCGCTGCAGAACGAGATCACAGCGACCGGGATTACTCCGATCCGGCACTCGGATGCTTCCTACGTCGGCACGCTAAGGGGCCCTGGCGTCGATCACCCCATTGGAATCGTGACGGTGAGCAGCACGACCTCGACCACCTATGCCCAGATGTATCTCGCGCTGACGCGGCGTAAGATCGAAGCTGCGCTCTCCCCGAGCTCGACGGTTGGAGGCCTCGCTCCCGGTGTCCTCGCAGTTCCCCTCAAGGATCTTTATTCCGCTGAGGGATTTGGCGGGGCCTACACCGTCTATCTGCGCGTGGAGCGATTGCCATGACGAGACTCTTGGGTGTCTGCGGTATTGCCGCGCTGCTGGCTCAGTCCGTGATTGCACAGGGAACCGGGACCACCCGCGATATCGCGGTGCTGAATTTTGCCGCGATGCCGAATACCCCGCTGCCCCCGTCTAACGGGAACCTGGAAGTGGTGAATCGGAACGGGAGCCGGGTACTGAAGTCCTACGGGACCCCCGCTTCGTTCCAGGTTACCCTCCCGGAGCAATTGCCCGAGAACTTCACGCTCGAATTCGATCTCATACCCAAGGAGTGCTGTAGCGCTGAGGACCTTGCCTTTGAGGGTACCCTAACCTCGGACGCCACCTTCGCTCGGGTGAGCTGGGGCCGAGAGCAGCAAGTCGTCTACGGCGGTGGGAGCCCGTTCACGGCCACCATTCCCGGCGCGATGCGCGCGGCGTTGCCGGGCCAGCTCACCCACATCATGGTCACATTCGAGGGTAGTCTACTCAAGCTGTACACCAACGGTGAGCGGATCTACACGGTGACCGATCGCCGCTTTCCGCGGGGCAATGTGCTGCGCGTGTCGCTCAGTGGAGACGATGAGGACAAGGGGGCGGTCTACCTAACGCGGCTCCGCGTCGCCGAGGGGATCGGAACGCCGGGGGTCGCGGCGGTCATGGCCACGAGTACCGGCACTGGCATGCTCTCCGCGCCCGCAACGGCCTCGAGCTCGCAAGGAATGACGGGCGCCAGCACCGGAGTGACAGGTCTCAGTGTCACGCTCGATGCTCAGGGGAAGCCGGTCCTCAAGTGGGACGCTGTTCCGGATGCGACGAGCTACGCGGTCATGCGCTGGAATGTGAGTGACTTCTCGTGCTGCAATAACAACTCGCCCCCAGGCGCCACGAATACAGCAAGTTGGCAAGACGTCGCGTTTCCCAAGGATGGTACGTACGCCTATCGAGTGTATGCGACAACCGCGACAGGCATCGTCACAGGGGAAACCAGGACCGTTTATGGGAGCGGCGTCCTCAGGGCCGTTGGGGGGATTGGCGCGGCAGGCACCGGCACCATTCAAAGTGTGGCACCTACCTCGGTGACCGGAGTGACCGCGACGCAAACAGGCACGGGGATGCTGAGCGCCCCAGCTCCGGCACCACCCCCAAGCCCCGCGGGAGCACCGATTGTTGGAACGTCCGGGATTGCCAATCGCACGGTCACAACGAGCTCCACGAGCACAGCAAGCTGTGCGGCGATTACGAATTTCAAGGTCGCCGCAAATGGTGCAACTGCGGCACACCTTAGCTGGGATCCTCTGAGCAGCAGCTGCCACTGGCTCGCTTCGCGCACCGGAGATTGGCTGTCCTGGTATGCCCTGCTGCGTTGGCCGACTGGGGACCCGACCGGATGCCCAACCAATTACGACGAGCTCAGTGGCTTCACGCTGGTGCAACCGCCTCTGGCGAAGTCTTCGCGGTTTCCGGCGTGCGGGTTATTTGCCATTTCGGCGTGGCCCCACGCGGTATCGGCGGATCAAGTCACCACGTGGGATGACAAGTATGGGCTTGAGGGGGGACCATACACCTATAGGTTGTGGCCAGTTCTCGAGGTCAGTTGCGAGCGTAACATCACCACCTGTTCTTGGGGCTCCATGGATCGTGCCTTTCCCTGGTCGCAGGCTTCGGTCACGCTCCCGCTCTCAAATGTTGCGACTCGACCGACTGGCGGCCCGATACCACCTCCCCCTGTGCTCCAGGCTCCGGCTCACTTGTACCTTCTGAGGAGCACCAGCCGCGTGCGTCTTCATTGGTCGGCAGTTGAGGGCGCGGCGTTCTATCGGATCACCCGCGTACGAAACACAGGCGACCCGGAGACCATTATTGATGAGGAGCCCGTAGCTGCGTTCTACGATCCCTACGGAAGCTCCGCGTGCCACGGGAACGAAGACGATTGGGTCCTATGGTCCCCTGATCTTATCTGCCAATACTTCGATTACGACGTCACCGTCGGCACGCTCTACTCCTATCGGGTGTGGGCACTATCTGCCCCGGGCGTACTCTCTCCGCCGAGCCCGGTAGCGAGCGTGACCTTCACCGGCAAGTACCCGTAGTACACGCCCTGCGTGGATCATCCGCGGGGAAGTGCTCACCATGAGACCCTCGACCTGGACGTCACAGCGATGACTTCTCTGTCTGCAGTCCGACCCTTCCGAGCCGCAACACTCTTTGTGGCCCTCGGTCTTCTTGCCCAACCCGCCCACGCGCAGCTTGGTGCGCTCAAGAAAAAGCTCGACAAGGCCACCGGTAAAGACGCTACGCAGCAAGCAGTAGCGCCACCGGTCTTCGACAAGGTCACCCTCGAGATCACCCAGGAGCGGATCGAGAAGCTCACCGCCGCCAAACGCACTGTGCGCAAGTTCCTCGAGGGACCCACAGGTCCGGCGGCATACGAGAAGCAGATCAATGCCCTCGATACCCGGCAGGCCGCGATCTACGAGAAGCAGGTCGCCAACATCAATGCCTGGGATCAGAAGCGCCGTGACTACGAGAGCTGCGTCGATTCCGTGCTACGGGTGCTCTCAGAGCAGAAGAGCGCCCAGTTCCAGGCCCAGATGCTCTCGGACCCCGCCACGCAACAGAAGCTGATGGAACTGAGCCAGGCGATGATGGCGGCGCAGCAGAAGGGGGATACCGCCGCGATGCGAAAACTCGTGAAGGAACTGGAGCGTCTGAAGACCCCGCAAAAGGCCGACACCGCCGAGGCCGCGAAGCATTGCGCCTATCCGACCCCCCCGCAATTAGTGAAGGAGTGGCTCGACCTGAAGCGCCAAATCGACTCCCTCAACCAGCTGAAGCAGGATGCCGAGACGCAGGCTGGAAAGACGGAGGACGGCCTCAGCGGCATGGATGCCCGGCAGCGCGCCATCTTCTGCGAGCGGATCAAGCAGTACGTCCAGGAGCTCAGGGAGAAGAAGCAGCACGTTGGCTTCAGCGATGACGAGCTCAAGCGACTCGCGAACATGGAGCAGGCTATCAGAGACTTGGAAGAGCTCTGTCCGTGAAGCTGCTTCCCGCCACACTGCTCGCCACAGCGCTGCCGGCTTCCACGCTGTCGGTGTGGACCGGCACGCGCTGGCAGGAGTGGTGGCGCTCCGCGGAAGCGCCCACCGCCTGGACCGCGGCCGTGCCCGCGCTGACCGAAGGTCTTGAATGGCGGCGTGCCGGGAACGGCGTCGAATGGAGTGAGGTCAGGCTTTCGGGAGCCGGTGAGGCGTACCGGATCCGCGTGATCGTCGCGCGGATCGATCCGCGGCTGGTGCGGTTCCGCCTGGACACGGCCTTTCGCAAGCGCGGCACTCGAGCGGCCTGGACGATCGACCGCTCCCCGCGGGATGCTCTCCTCGCTCTCAATGCCGGGCAATTCCCCTACAGTCTGCCCTGGGGTTGGACCGTGTTAGGGGGCAGGGAATTCATGCCGCCCCGCTCCGGTCCGCTGTCTGTGGCGGTGGTCTTCGACACGAGCGGCAGCGTGCGCTGGCTCAATCCCGATGCCCTGCGTGATCCCGGCAGGGCGCGAGGGGTGGTCGCGGCGTTTCAGTCCTACCCGAGGCTGCTGGAAGAGGGCAGCGTCCCGCTCCCGCTGCGCGGTGACGAAGCCGGGATCGACCTCGCCCACCGGGATGCGCGACTCGCGCTCGGTCAGACGGCCGACGGCAAGCTGCTCATCGCCCTGACCCGGTTCGACGGCGCGGGCGGCCTGCTCGACTTCGTCCCGTTCGGCCTCACCGTCCCCGAGATGGCGGCCCTCATGGGCGGACTCGGCGCGCGCAACGCCGTGCTGCTCGACGGCGGCATTTCCAGCCAGCTGCTCATCCGGAGCGGCCAGACCGTGCACCGCTGGCACGGGCTGCGCTTCGTCCCACTCGGGCTCGTCGTGCTCCCCCGCTGAGCTCACTTGAGGAGATCTCCATCCATGCCTAGACCGCGTGTCTGGTGGCTGCTCGGAACGGCTCTCGCCGCGCTGGTTGCATTCAGGACTCCGCACCTGAGTCTGCGGAGCTATGAGGTTCAGTTCGGGTTCGCCGGGTACAACGATGTCACCAATACGGAAGGTTGTGAGAACGTCAACAAGCAGGGCTACGACTCCCTGACCGGCACCGTCAGGGGAATGGAGCCCGACGGCAAGTCTGATGACGACGTGGTGTACCAGGGGGTGCTCCGGCGCACCACCAGGCTCGACACCTGCGATGCCAGGTCGAAGCCGTGCGTCACAACGCTCACCGGCGAAGCCCAGATGACCGTGCAGTTGCAGGTCCACGGCGATGAGGGCAGGGGTGCCTGGCTCAACGCCAAAGCCGTGATGGGGTCAGTGAAGAACCTCAAGGTCGAAGGCGATTGTGCAGCCTACGACATGGAGCAGCTTCGCAAGGGGTACCCCGGGGGTGAGAGCGGCGGATCTCCCGACGGTCAGTCCATTCCGGAGAGTGATCCGCCCAAGTTCTTCGTCGGAGGAATGGCCCGGCTCCGCGTCGGCTACTACCCGACGGAGAAGGATCACCCCGCCTGGAGTCTGCGCGTGTTGAGGCCTGTGCCATGAAGCGACCGTTCGCCCGCGGGTTAGCACTGGTGGGAATAGTTGTGGCCCTCGTCGCCGCCATGCAGGCCGGGATCACTGTCACACCAGCCGGTCACGATTACGGTGATGTCGGGTTGGGTGGGGTCGTTTACCAGGATTTTCAAATGGAGCTTCCGCCGGGGATCGCCCCGCAAGACACGGTGTACCAGCTGTCCATGACAACCACGGGACCCGACGCGAAGGATTTTCTTCTCTACACCCCTCTCATCGACGTCCCCGTCGTTACCAGGCACGTCAACCTCATCCAGTGTCCTACGGGGCCGCGGGCTCTGGTTTGCACTGAATCTGTTCGGTTCACTCCCACACTGGTCGGCCCGAGACAGGCGACGTTGGTGGTCGCCGATAACCGCGGCAACCGATTCACCGTTCCGCTCAGGGGAAAGGGTGTCGAGCCGGTCTGCACCAATCGCGTGGTCTTCTGCAACTACGCCCACCTCTACAGCGGGACGTTCGGCTGGAACTATTCCATCATAGGGCCCGCGTCGCAAACCAAGGTCCACGTACAGGTCACCGTCACGAACGGAGTCGCGGTCTGCAACGGCGCGGAGACCATAACGGCTAACGGGCGAGCGCAGACCGGCGCGATCACGGGGAAGGGACTCTTCGCCGTCGAATGGCTGGAGGATGCGATGTACCCATTCGTCTATCGCATCACGGCGGCTTGCCCAACCCCCGACTGGCCGGCCGATCCGGACGGATCGGCTGCCACTCCGTCCCAGCCCGCCGAATTGGGCCACAACGATATGAGCTCCGACAAACAGTCAGATCCGTCGATAAAACCCGGAATGACTCTCGAACAGGTGGTGATTCAGCTCAACCGACTCCAGGGCACGCTCTCGTATCCCGCCCCCGAGACCGATCAATTGAACGGGGTCAGCGGCAACGTGGTCGTCAGCTGGAACATCGTGAGGTCTTGAGAGCCGTCGAGGTTCGGCCCGATGAAACGACGCAGCTTTGTAGGGATGCTTGCCGGCGCGAGCGTCGGCCACCTTGGGCTGCGACAGCTGATCGTCGCCAGGGAGCGAGGCCTCGCGTTGTTGTTGCGAGGTGGCAAGGCCTGGCTGGATGGGCGCTGGAGCGAGACGGACATCGGCGTCGATCAGGATGGGAAGTTGCGCTTCGGCAACGAGCTCCAGGCCGGCGAGGTCATCGACATCAGCGGGAAGATCGTGAGCCCGGGCTTCATCGATGTCCTCGCCGACAATGGGCTGAGCCTTCTCGCCGCGGTCCCGGTCTTCGAGAAGTACAAGGTCGCCGACGGCATCACCACGGCGCTGCAGATTCATGGTGGCACCGCCGACTGCGACGACTTCTACCGGCCCCTCGGCCGCATCCACCAAGCCGTGAACTATGGACCGCCCACGGTCGCCATGGTTAACTGGCATCGGGTTTCCCCTCTCTAGTAAAAGGGGGCGTTTGTTACGCGCAATCTCCACGAAGGCGCCCTCGGCGTCTCCCACAGCCTCGAGTACCAGCCCGCACCGTTCGACGAGCTGGTGGAGTATGCCGAGCTCGCCCGGGCGTACGATCGCCCCTTCTTCCTGCACCTGCGCTATTCGTCCGCCGAGCGGGAGCTCGATGGTGTAGACGAAGCGATCAGGCTGGCCCGGGTTAGTGGCGCCAGGGTTCATCTTGCCCATCTGCACTCGACCGGGGGAACCTTCCGAATGGAGCAGGCCCTCGAGCGGATCCAGGCGGGGATCGCGGAGGGGCTCGAGCTCACTTGCTGCGTCTACCCCTACTCGTACTGGGCGACATATCTCGCCTCGCTACGATTCGGCGCGGGATGGCAGCAGCGCTATGGGCTGACCTATTCAGATCTTCGCGTGGTCGGCTCCGCCGAGCGGCTGACCGCGGAGAGCTTCGCGCGCTACCGCAAGACCCGGATTCTTGTCGCGGTTCCAGAAGGCAGTATGCCGCTCGGCAAGACCTTCGATCTTGCCATTCAGCAGCCATTCTGCATGATCGCTTCGGACGGAGGAATCCGGCGCGAGCCCAGATCGAACTCGCATCCGCGTGGGGCGGCCTGCTTTGCCACGGCTCTGCGTTACGCGCTCGATCGTGGGATCCCGCTGGAACGAATGCTGGAAAGGATGACGGCGCTTCCCGCCAGGGTGATGCGTCACGCCGTGGGAGAGCGCGGCTACCTCAAAGAGGGCGCCGTCGCCGATCTCACCGTCATCGATCCAGCAACGGTTCGGGGCAACGCCACGGTGGAGAATCCAAACCAGACTTCGTCGGGTATCGATCTCGTGCTGGTGAGCGGGAAGAAGGCTTGCTTGACGGGTCAGGTCGCCGGAAAGGCCGGAGTTCCGATCCGCTCTTAGAGCCGAGGGAGCGTCACTCCGCGCTGGGCCTGGTACTTCCCCTTCTTGTCGGCGTAGCTGGTCTGGCAGACGTCGTCGTCGTCCGCCTCGAAGAACAGCACCTGACAGATGCCCTCGTTGGCGTAGATCTTGGCCGGCAGGGGAGTGGTGTTGCTGATCTCGAGGGTGACGTGGCCCTCCCACTCGGGCTCGAAGGGGGTGACGTTTGTAATTATTCCACATCGGGCGTAGGTCGATTTACCCACGCAGATCGTTAAGACGTTGCGGGGTATGCGGAAATACTCCACAGATCTTGCCAGCGCAAAGCTGTTCGGCGGCACCACGCAGACCTCGCCCTCGAACTCCACGAAGCTCTTGGCGTCGAACTCCTTGGGGTCGACGATTGCCGAAAGCGCGTTGGTGAAGATCTTGAATTCTGGCGCCACACGCATGTCGTAGCCGTACAAGCTCACTCCATAGGAGACAACCCGCCCCCCCTGGGTGTCGACTTCCCGCACTTGGCAACCGGTAACCGGCTC
>CAYNNS010000005.1:0-25282 GCA_964398345.1 uncultured Gemmatimonas sp.
CCGCCACGGCCCCCTTCACCGTGGCCGGCAGGCAGTATCCCGCCGGTTCCTACGTCATCAAGAGCGCCCAGGCGTTCCGTCCCCACGTCCTCGACATGTTCGAACCGCAGGACTACCCCGACGATCTGATCTACCCCGGCGGTCCACCGCGCCCGCCCTACGACAACGCAGGCTACACGCTGGCATTCCAGATGGGCGTCAAGTTCGATCGCGTGCTCGAGGCGTTCGACGGACCCTTCGAGAGGGTGCCCGACGTGCTCGCCAAGCCGCCGGTCGTGGTAACGCTCGGAAAGGGCCGGGCGTACGTGATCGATCGCCGCATCAACGACGGCTTTCTCGCCGTCAACCGCCTGCTCGCCGCGAAACAGCCGGTCCAGGTGCTCAGCAAACCGATGACCGCCGCGGGGACCAGCTTCCCCACCGGAAGCTGGTATGTCCCCGCCAACGCGCAGTCCACCGCCATTCTCAAGAAGCTGGCGGACGACAAGGGCCTGCCCGCGATCGCGGTGAGTGTGGGTCCCGGCGTTGCCGCGCCGCTCCACCCCATCAAGATCGGGCTCTGGGATCAGTATGGCGGCTCGATGCCCTCGGGCTGGACCCGCTGGATGTTCGAGCAGTTCGAGTTCCCCTTTGAGGTCGTGTACCCGCAGCGGCTCGACGCGGGGAACCTGAAGAGTCAATTCGACGTGCTGGTGTTCGTGGATGGCGGAATCCCCGGCCCGGCCGCGGGCGCCGCGGCAACGGCATCGCGCCGTTTCGGCAACGAAGCCGCGGATGACCTTCCGGCGGAGCTCAAGAGCATGACCGGAAGGGTCACCGTCGACAAGACCATTCCGCAGCTCAAGGCGCTCCTCGAAGCCGGCGGCCGCGTCGTCACCATCGGCAGCTCGACCGCGCTGGCTCGTCACCTCGGCCTCGCGGTGGAGAGTCAGCTGGTCGAGAAGACGGCCTCCGGTGCGGAGCAGCCGTTGCCGCGCGAGAAGTTCTACGTTCCCGCTTCGCTGCTCGAAGTCGCGGTCGACACGACCTCCGAAGCGGCACTCGGCCTCGAGTCCAGGGCGATCGTCATGTTCGACGAGAGCCCCGTGCTCAAGCTCGGCGCCGGCGCCGAGCAGCAGGGCATCAGAAAGGTGGCCTGGTACGCCAACGGGACACCCCTGCGCAGCGGCTGGGCCTGGGGACAGAAGTATCTGGCGGGTGGCATCGCGGCCGCGGAAGCACGGATCGGCCAGGGAACGCTGTACCTCTACGCTCCCGAGATCACGTTCCGGAGCCAGCCCCACGGGACGTACAAGTTCTTGTTCAATGCCCTCTATGGGATGTAGAGAGTAAGAGGGTAAGAGGGTAAGAGGGTAAGAGGGTAGGAGGGTAAGAGGGTAGGAGGCAGTTGCTTACCCTCTTACCCTCTGACCCTCTTACCCTCCTACTTCATCCACGTCTCCAGCCACGCCACCATCTCATACAACACCTGCCCCACCGATTCCCGCGCGAGATAGGGGCCAGTTTCCCCCGGTAACGTCACCAGTCTTACCCGGGCGCCGAGTCCCTGGAGTGCGGTGTAGAGTCGCTCGGACTGCACGGGACCGGCGCCCGCCATTCCGTCTATCAGGAGCAGTGGTGCTTTGATCTTGTCGGCATGGTCAAAAGCCGACGTGCGTTCGTAGATGACCGGAGCCTCCCAGTAGCTGCGCCGCTCATCGGCAAACCCGAACGGCGTAAGCGTCGGGTCATAGCTCCCGTTCTCGGCGATCCCCGCGCGGAAGAGGTCGGTGTGCGCGAGCAGGTTGACCGCGCTCCGTGCGCCCTCGGAGAACCCGCCGACCGCCATTCGCTTGGGATCGGCAATCCCAAGCTCCACCAGCCTGGCGACCGCCGCTTCGGCGTTCGCCACGAGCTGCTCGACGTAGGTGTCGTTGGGCGCTTTGCCGCTCATTGCGATGATGGGCATGGTCGGGGAGTCGAGGACGCCGAAGCCCGCGAGCAGCAGGAACAGCGGTGAAGCAGCGTCCGGCCTGGTGAACTGATTGGCCGCACCCAACGAGGCTCCGTTCGCTCCCGGTGCTATCCAGACGACGAAGGGCAATGGTCCCTTGCTCTTGTCGTAGCCTGGCGGGAGGTACAGCGTACCCGAGAGCGGCACACCGTCGCCGCGCTGAAACGTGAGGGGCTGACGGGTCACGCCCGCAAACTCCGGCGCCGGATCAGTAAAGCTGGTGAGCTGGGTGAGCTGCGCGGTCCCCGGCTTGCGCAGGTCGCGGTAGAACCAGTTGGCGGGCTGGTCCAGAGACTCGCGCCGGGTCAGGAAGCGTCCCTGATCGGGATCCACCACCGCGGCGATCTTCTCGTAATACGGAGATTCGGACCGCCAGAGCCGCAGCGTCTTGCCGGAGCCGAGCTCCACGCGATCCAGAAAGGGGCGGCCCTCCGCTTCGCCGGCGAGGAAGCCAAAGCGCCGGTCCTTGGTGGTCAGGAGCACTGGTCCACCGGACGCGATCCGGGTGACGAACTCGCCGGGATCGGAGGAATGGTCTTCGGTCGAGAGGTCGAACAAGGGCTTGCTCGACGATCCTTGCGGTCGCAGCTCGACGAGCCAGGTCCGGACCCGCCGCGTTCTCTGCCACTCCTCGGACACAACGGCAACCTTCCCTCCCCAGACGATGTCGCGGGCCCGGTACTCCAGATCGACAAGCTGGCTCGGAGTTCCGGTGAAGGGAGCATCGAGCAGGAGCACACGATCGTGCGCCTTCACGGCGGCAGCGGGATCGCCACCGTCGAGCGCCTCAGCCCACCAGAGCGTTGCCGGGGCATCGCTTCTCCATGCCACACCTCTTGGTCCAGCGAGGACGGCATCAGGAGACTTGAGCGAGCCTTCTTGCCTGTCGAGGTCGGCGATGACCTTGAGTACCGCGCCGGAGAGGTCCCACACCTCGAGCTTCCGTGCGAAACGTTGCCAGGGAACCCGGCGAGAGAATGGCCGGTGCACGGTTTCCACCAGCAGGTACCGTCCATCCGGAGAGACTGCGAAGCTGGAATGGAGACCGGCTGACCCAATGGGGCGATCAGTGCCCGAGAGCGGTATCAGGAAGAGCTGATTGCTGAAGTAGTAGTCGAACAGGGCATCGTCACGGGAGTCTTGCAGCAGCCCGTCGTAGCTCTCACCTGTCATGGGCTTGCCGTCCGACTCGCGCGCAACCGGACCATGCGCGACTTGAGCCTCGGGGAGCGCGCCTCGTTCGGGTACCACCCTGAGACAGATGAGACCGTTGCCGGAGGGCAGCCACCGGCAGGGAGGGCCAAATGCCGCGTTAAGCGTGGGGCCCGAGATCATGCGAATGGCCCCGCTCGCCGCATCGGCGATCCACAGCGAAACCCCGCCTTCGTCCAGCAGCGTGAAGGCCACGCGGTCGCCGGTGGGCGACCAGAGCGCCGTGCCAACTCTGGCATGCCAGGGCACTACGATTCGGCGCGGATCGCCTTTGGGGACCGGCTGGACCACCATCGTCGAAAAGGTCGGCACGCCCGCCTGAGAGTTGTTGCGAGGATTGATCCGAACCCCCGCCAGGCGGAGCTCCGGACCCGTAAGCTGGGCGATCGAAGGCAGTCCGGGCCGCTCCATCAGGAGCAGCTTCGAGCCATCGAGGCTCGGCAGGACGGCGGGAAGCGCCGGCGCATCCAGGATTCGCGCGATCGCGGGAATCGGATTCTGGTAGTCTTGTGCAGCGATTCGCGCGGACAGTGCAAGAGCCGGCAGGCTGACGAGCAGCAACCGCGAGACCGGAAAACGCATTGATGCCTCAGGGATTGGACAGCCGGGCGGGACCTTCGGGATATGAAAAAGCCCCCGGCGAGTACCGGGGGCCAGCATATCGCGTTCCGGCCCTGGTCAGCCGGCGGCCAACCCCATCGAGGCGTCGCCGAGCTCGGGCTCGGGGTCGTCTTCGACACCGCCCGCGTCCATGAGCCGCGCCGCGATCAGCGGAAGCGCAGCCGGCAGCATCAACTCGGGGTCGAGACGCATGAGCTGCGCAACCCAGGCAGCCGTCTGCTTGGCCTGCTGTAGGTGATGCATGACTGGGTCGAGCATAAGTACCAACCTTTCAAGCTCCGACTCGGAGCAATCTTCACCTGCCATACGACAGAAGTGCGAAAAGAGTGCCACACTTCTGCCAAGCTCAGGCCACCGGTTGGCCGGCCTGCCGTGGTGCCGCCCAATCGCTCTACCTTTCAATGGGTTAGTGCCTTCGAGTGAGGGGACAAACCCGCGAATCGTGAGCTGGTCGGACTCCCAGGAGCGGCGAGAGGCGCCGCACGGAATCCGCAACAGATGGACACCCGGTCGTGTCATTCCGACGCCTGTAGCTCGACTCCTGGTCCGCGCACCCAATAGGACGACTGGGATATGTACGTCGTGCACCCCTCGGCATGGGCCGTGATGAACCTGTTACTGGATCTCACCGCGCATCCCGTCATCGGCCATCGCGGTGCGTCCGGACTCGCACCCGAAAACACCTGCGAAGCCTTTCGGCTCGCCCTTGCGCAAGGCGCGGACGCCCTCGAATTCGACGTGCGTCTGTCCGCGGATTCCGTTCCTGTCGTGCTCCATGACCCTACGCTGGATCGGACCACCGTGGCCAAAGGCCCGGTCACGGCGCTGAACGCCGTAGAGCTGGAGGCGCTGGGTATACCCACCCTGGCCGCGGTGCTCGAAGAATTCAGCGAGCCGCCGCTCCTGATCGAGCTCAAGACGGTGGAAGCAGGCCTGGCGGTGCGCAAAGTTCTGCTGAAACATGCGGCGACCGAGCGGGTCGTCCTGGCGTCCTTTCTCGATCCGGCGCTCGAGCCATTTCGCGACGGCAAGTTCACCGTCGGTGCCTCGCGGCGGGGGATCCTTGCGCTCTGGCTTCGCTCCAAGCTCGGGATGCCAGCGCCTCGCGGCTCCGTGGGGTTCTATGCCGTCCCCGACCGATACGAGGAACGGGTGCTGGTGCCGACCGGGCGCTTCGTCCGCTCGGCACGCGCAGTCGGCAGGCCGGTACACGTGTGGACGGTGAACGATGCGAGCCGTGCGGCTGAGCTCTGGAACCTGGGAGTATCAGGGATCATTACCAACTATCCGGCCTTGATGCGGGCCGAGCGGGACCGGCTGTTTGCCAGTTAGGGGCTCGCAGCTCGCGCCAGATCTTGAAGAATGGGTCGCACCGAAATCCCCCTTCCCAGAAAGCGCCGGACGACGTCGCGCGCCGGCACCTCGCGCCCAAAGCGGTAGAGTCGTCTTGCGATCCAACCGTACCAGGAGGCGTCTCCGGTCGTGAAGTTGCCGTGTTTCGCCACGGCGGTGGCCCGCAGGTCGGCGATCAGCACGGCGCCCAGCGCGTAGTTGAGCATGTATCCGGGACTGTCGACGAGCTGGCCTCGCATGGCCCACCACGACCATTCGGGATGCGGACGGATGCCCAGGCAGTCGCGGGTGATCTGCGTCCAGATCTGATTAGGACTCTGCTCGGGATGGCGCTGCGACCGAATCTCGAATAACGCCCAGGCGACGTCGAGCACGATTGCGGAATACTTGTCCCGGAGCGAAGCCCCGAGCGGAGCCGCACTCCCCAGGTTGCGGCGCTGCCACTCGGGTTCGAAGACGTCCAGGGCCGCGAGGTCGGCAATGGCCTCGGTGAAGGTGTCGCTATCGGGCCAGTCCACATAGGCCCCGCGGGTTTGAATCGCCGCGATGTGGATCGCGTGTCCGGCCTCGTGCAGCAGCTCCGCGAGGTTGTCGAGCCCGCCGATCCGATAGGAGGTGAAGATCCACGGCTCGACGGGATGCCGCGCCCCGAAGTCGGTGAAGGAAATCGGGTATTTGCCCGGTCGGGGAACGAGATCGAAGTGCACGCGGAGCAGCTCGAGGTTCGCGCCGAGGGCGGCGTAGAACCGGGTGACCAGCGGTCGCAGGGAATCCAGCGGGATCCGGGGAGAGAGCAGCCGGCTCGCCTCCCCGGTCCGGTAGTAGAAGTCCCAGGGCTCGACCAGCGTATCGGGGAGGGTCCGGCGCCACGCGCCAAGCACTTCAACCAGCCACGCCTCGACGCTGTCGGGCGCCACGGCGAGGTCGCGGGCGCGCGCCGCCATCGGCCACTCGCGACCTGCTCCATTCCGCAGCCGGACCATGGCCCGGTAGGGACTCGCGATGGAATCGTCGCCGTTCACACTGCGCCAGACCGGCATCAACGCGAGGAAGAGCCGCCGGCGCCGTTCCGGATCATCGGTGCGGCCCAGCAAGCCCAGAATCGAGAGCCGGTCGAGCGTGTCGGACCCGACGATAATGCGGCGTGCTGCGGCCCCATAGCACGCGAAAGTGTGTGCCCTGATGGAATCGAAGGCGGCCTGGCGCAGTCGCTCGGGGAATGGGCCGGCACAATCCGGCGGGTCCGGCAGCGCCGCTTCGGGGGCCACCTCGGCGTCGACCTGGGCGAGCTCGTGGCCGAGCCAGCGGGCGGCGGCAGCATCGCTGGGGCCAAGCCCGTGAACGGGAACCTTGGCCAGGAGGTCGCGGACCAGCTCGCGCTGGCGGCGGAGCCGAGTCCGCAGCGAGTGGAGAGCAACGCCTCGTGGTGAAACCGCAGCTCCGAGGTTCCGGGTCAGGCGCAGCTGGTCGTCGAGCGTCCGGAGCTCGAGCCAAGCTCGTTCGGCCCGCGCAAGCGGGTGCCCCGCGCCTCCCGGCTGACCCTTGACCGGGACGGCAACGAGGAGGCCAACCAGCATTCCCGCGAGGTGGACCGGGGGCTTCATCCGGGCTAATCTACTGGCTGAGTTTTGGCCCAGGAGAAGACCATGCGCGCTCGCCCAGTTTCGGCCGGTTTGCTCGCTCTCGCCGGCATGCCGCTCTTCGCCGCCCCACTGTTCACTCAAGAGTCCGCCGCCATTCCCATCAAGGAGTGGACGGTACCCTGGGAGAAGAGTCGGCCCCGGGATCCCGCGGTTGCGCCCGATGGCAAGATCTTTTTCGTCGGGCAGGTCGGGAACTACGTGGCACGGCTCGATCCTGCAACGGGGGAATTCAAGCAGTACGTCATCGATCCCGGCACCAATCCCCACAACCTGGTTGTCGATGCCAGGGGACAGGTCTGGTATTCCGGAAACCGCAACGGCATGATCGGCAAGCTGGACCCGGCCACCGGCGCGATCACGCGCTTCAAGATGCCCGACTCCAGCGCGCGCGATCCCCACACCCAGGTGTTCGACAAGCAGGGCAACATCTGGTTCACGCTGCAGCAGAGCAACTTCGTCGGCCACCTGACCACGGCGACCGGTAAGATCGACCTCGTCAAGATGACCACGCCGCGGGGCCTGCCCTACGGCATCGTGCTGGACCCCGACGGACGCCCCTATTTCGACCTCTTCGGCAGCAACAAGATCGGCACGATCGATCCCACGACGATGCAGCTTAAGGAATACGTGCTTCCCGATCCGCAGAGCCGGCCGCGCCGCATCGCGCGGACAAGCGACGGCTACATCTGGTACGTCGACTATACCCGCGGATACCTCGGCCGTCTCGACACCAAGACCGGTCAGACTAAGGAGTGGCAGAATCCGAGCGGCAAGACCTCCCTCCCCTACGCAATGACCTCGGATGATGCCGACCGGATCTGGTTCGTGGAGACCGGGGTGCAGCCCAACCGGCTGGTGGGCTTCGATCCCAAGACCGAGCGGTTCTTCAGCAACACACCGATCCCGAGCGGTGGCGGCACGGTCCGCTACATGATCTTCGACGCCAAGTCCCGGATGATCTGGTTCGGCAGCGACAACAACACCATCGGGCGGGTGACGGTACCGCCGGCCAAGTTCACGACGTGAGCGACCCGTCCCCGTATTCCTACAACCGGCGCGCGTCCTCGCAGGACGGCATGGTGATCGCCGTGCGCGATCACCTGAAGAACCTGCTCGCCAGCATCCCGACGCCGTTTCCCTGTCACTTCGCCTGCTTCATCCATCCCCGGCGCCGCACCGGTGAGCACGGGTTCGGCGCCATTACGCTCGCCGGGGAGAGCCTTCCGCTCACCGTCATCCTGCTCGAGAGCCTGCGCCGCATGCCGACGCTGCTCGAAGGGACCGATCCGGTGGTGATCGGCGCGGCCGACGAGGAGGACGCGCTCGTCCCGGGTACGCCGAGGGCCGAGTGGCACGAGCCGCTCCCGGTTACCCGCATCATGCTCTGGCACGGGGTCGACCATTCCGCGGGCGCACCCTCGCTGCGCAATCGCACGGGGATCATGCTCACCCCTCAGGCCTCCGGGCCCCAGCTGATTCTTCTCTGCGCAGAGCGCCCGGTGGGATGGCCCGCGTAGCCGTCGTCTTCGACACCCCATACAAGAGCTGGACCCCGGAGGATCAGCACCGCCAGATGCTCGCCGAGCTGGCGGGCGGGGTGCAGCCCGAGCCGGAGATGGAATACCAGGTGGGGGGCGCGCTGGAGGAATACGGCCACGAGGTTCTCATGGTGGGCATCCACGACGACCCGCGGGAGATCCTCGACCGGTGTGCGGAGTGGAAGCCCGATCTGGTGATGAACTGCGTCGAGGCTTTTCGCAATGACGACCACCTCGACTACCTGATCCCCGCGCTGCTCGAGTCGGGGAATTACCGCTATACCGGCTCGTCCCCGCTCGGCCTGCTGGTCAGCCGTGACAAGGCGATGAGCAAGAAAATCCTCGCCTTCCACGGGATCCAGGTCCCGGGCTTCGTCACCTATAGGCAGAACCAGGACGTGGCCAGCGCCCCCGACCTGAGGCTGCCGCTCATCGTGAAGCCGCTCTCGGCGGATGCCTCGGCCGGCATTGCGCAGGCCTCGGTCGTTGAGGACCTCGACGCCCTGCGCGAGCGCGTCGCCTTCGTCCACCGGCAATTCGAGCAGCCGGCCATCGCCGAGGAATTCATCGCGGGAAGGGAGCTCTACGCCAGCGTCATCGGCAACATGGAGGAGCTGGAGATTCTGCCGCTGACCGAGCTGATCTTCGACAAAGAGAAGACCGAGCCCGAAGAGCGCATCGCCACCCAGTCGGCCAAGTGGGACGAGCCCTACCGCAAGCGCAAGGGCATCAAGAACGTTTTCGCGCGGCCGGTTTCGGCGGCGGCGCGCGAGCGCATCGACGCGATCTGCCGCACCGCGTTCCAGGCGCTCTGGCTGCGTGACTACGCGCGGATCGACGTGCGGCTCACCGAAGCGGGCGAGGTCTGGGTCCTCGAGGCCAACGCGAACCCCTTCATCAGCCGGGGTCACGAGATCGCCAACGCCGCCGACAAGGCCGGCATGCCGTACGCGAAGTTCGTGCAGCGCATCATCGACGAGGCCTCGGCCCGCTATGGCCGTCCGTAGGCGGCGCCGGGTCGAAGCGCCGACGGTCGATCCCCGCTGCGTCTGCGGCTATCCACTGCAGCGCTTCTGGTCGTGGTGCCCCGACTGCGGCCGCCCGCAGCGCTGGCCCGACACGGGCGGGTTAGCCGGCGCGGAGTGTCCCCACTGCCGCTGGGCGGTGTCGCCCAAGTTTTCGTTCTGCCCCTGGTGCAATTTCGATCTCTCGGACGAGGGCACCTTCAGCGAAGCGCCGCTCAAGGCGCCCAAGGGCTTCCGCATGGACGCGCGCTGCGACTGGGGCTGCGGCGGCGGCGTGCAGTATCCCATGCCCTACTGCCCCTGGTGCGGCAAGGACCAGGAATGGTACGAGGAAGACAAGTTCGAGGGCGACTGCCCGCGCTGCGCCCGCGGCGTGGACGACTGGATGGACGTCTGCCCCTGGTGCGGACAGGACGCGACGGGACAGGATCTGATCCGCCAGGCGCTCAGTCGGGTCCGCGGCCTGCTTCGCGTAGCGCGGATATCCGACTGGGGCTACCGGGTGCTGCTCCGGCCCGGGGTTTCGGGCGTCGACCCCAAGTATCCCAAGGTGGTGGAGATCGAAGCGCGCTACGTCGTCGGAGTGCGGCGGCGCGACGAAGTCCCCTGGCCCATGCTGGTGGGCCTCATCAGCCACGAGCTGGGACACAGTTTCCTCTATCACCACTGGCACTGGACGCGTTCGCACCAGTTCCGGCGCGCTTTCGGTGAAGTCGCCAAGGCTTACCGCGTACTGGATGACGCGTGGGTGGACTTTCAGCGCCGCGGCGTCGCCATCGCCCCGGTGAACCACGTGAGCGGGTATGCGACGGGACACCCGCAGGAGGACTTCGCGGAGACGTTCCGCTTCTATCTCACCCGCAGAGGAAAGCTGCGCGAGCTGTTCGCGGAGTTCGGCCGGAAGCGCAAGGGAGTCATTGTCTACGAGAAGTTCCTGGCGCTGCACGACTACGTCCGCTCGCTTCGCGGGTGGCGCTAGCGCGACCGGCTATTCGAGCCCGAAGGTAAGGATCGCCTGGCCCGCCGCAACGCTTACCCGCTGTTTTCCCTTGACCAGATACGTGACCGCACCGGTGTGGATCCCGCCTCCGGAATTGAAGCTCCAGAGGAGCTTTCCATTGGTGGCATCGAACGCCAGGAAGCGATCCTGCGCCGCGCCGAACATCACGTCACCCGCGGTTGCAAGCAGCCCACCGATGTTGGGCAGAAACACACCGGGATTGTTCTGCACTTCGAATTCCCAGCGGAGGCTCCCGGTCAGCCCGTCCAGGGCCCGGATCAGAACCTTTCCCCCGGAAGACTCACCCGGCCGCGCGGTGCTGCCGTAACGGAACCCGGCGCCATCCAGGGTGGCAGCGCTCCGGAAGAAGAGATCGCCGCGCTCCAACGCTGTGAGATAGAAATCCCCCGTGCGCGGACTATAGCTCGGTGGCCACCAGTTGGTCGCGCCGTCGTGCGAAGGGTAGACGAGGGTTCCCTGGGGTGAAGGCGCCGCGCCCGGCCGTGGCTTCGGCCGCCCAGCGGAATCCAGACCCAGCGCCCAGGTCTGCTGCACGAAAGGACTCCCGTGCAGAAACTCGCCGGTCGCGCGATTGAGCACGTAGTAGAACCCGTTGCGATTGGCCCAGAGCAGGAGTGGCACCGCCGGTGAGCCCACCTGGTCGACGAGCACGGGTGTCTGGGTCGCGTCCCAGTCGAACTCGTCGTGGGGCGTGAACTGAAAGTGCCAGCGCAGCGCTCCCGTTTTCGCGTCGAGCGCCACCACGCTGCAGGTGTAGAGGTTGTCGCCCAACCGGCCCGACCCATTGAAATCGGGATTGGGGTTTCCGACACCCCAGTACAACAGACCGAGCGATGGGTCGTACGATCCGGTCAACCAGGGGGCGCCGCCTCCGGTCTTCCAGGAAGCGCCGCTCCAGGTTTCGTTGCCGCGCTGCCCCGGCTCTGGAATCGTATGGAATCTCCAGCGCCGCTCTCCCGTGGACGCGTCGTACGCATCGATGAACCCCCGGGTGGGGTTCTCCCCTCCGGCGCTTCCGATCACGACGAGATCGCCGATCGCCAGGGGCGCGGAGGTGAACGAGTAGCCCGCCGCAGAGTTGCTCGCGGTCGTCTCCCACAGCTGCTTCCCATTGCGTGTATCGAGAGCCACCAGTCGCGCATCGAGCGTGGCGAGGTACAGCGTGTGACCCAGCAGTGCCAGGCCGCGGTTTACCTTGCCGCAGCAGACCGTCACCGGACGCACCACCGGGTCGTAGGACCACAGGACCACTCCGGTTTCGGCATCGAGAGCCCGCACGCCGTCTTCCGGTGTGGTGAGAAACATCACCCCGTCAGACACCAACGGTGTGGTCTCCACACGCCCGGCGACGTCCAGCTGACGAATCCAGAGCAGCCGGAGCCGCGGCACACTGGTGCGGTCGATCTGCGAGAGTCGGCTGTAGCGCCAGCCATCATAGGCTCCGGCGTACATGAGCCAGTTCGCGGAGTCGGCCCGCGCTGCGACGAGGTGCTCGTGCGACACCTCCGGAAGGCCGGCAAGGGCAGCGGAGGCCGGTGCCGAATCGAGCGACCCGGAGAGGCGCAGCGACTTGAGATAGGCGACGACACTCCAGCGCTCACTCGCGGAGATTTGGAATGCCGGCATCGCGGTCCCGGGAAAACCACGGGACATCGCGGTAAAGAGCGCCCAGTCACCATCGCCGTGGAGCAGCGGCTTCCCGACGAGTGCCGGCCCGTTGCGCCCACGAGCCGCGACGCCGTGGCAGGATTGGCACTGCCGCTCGAAGCCCACCTTGCCAAGCGCGAGGGCCGCAGCGGAGCTGTCTTCAACGACTATCGACTGATACGCGCTGTGGGTACCCCATAGCCGGGGGAGATAATCAGGGGCGTGCCCTGCGACGATGCTGCCCAGCTCGCTCCACCTGACATCGGGCAGCTCGCCGGTAGCCTTGAGGAGGATCAAATGGGTCCGCCAGCGCAAGGCCCCAATCGCAAAGCCAGCCGCGACCAGGAGCGCAAGCGCCAGGACTACCGCCACCGCTTTGCGAGAGCGCAGCATTCCCGGATGCCTGTGCAAGGAACGAGCCGGGAAGAATAGAACCAGTGACCAGTGCGACAGGGAGCTTATGCTATTTCAGGCCGGCGGCTCCGTGCGGTTGCTGCGGCGCTCGAGCTGCTTCTTCACGATGCGGATCAGATTGCGCTCGACCAGCGTCTTGCCGCGGGTCATGTTGCTATCGTGGCGCCGGACGAAGAGGGTGACTTCGTTGAGCTGATGAATGGGAAGACCGCCCTCGTAGGCCCGGTTGAACCAATCGGAATCCTCGCCGTAGCGGAGCTCGGCGTCGAACAATCCCACCTTCTCGAAAGCGGAGCGGCGGTAGAGTCCCGCCCCGATGTAGTGGGGAAACGACTCGCCGGGATTGCCGAGGTATTCCCCGGGGCCACCGGGATGGTATTGGGTGAGCTGGCCACAGCCATGGGCAACGTCGGCGCTGGGATCTCGCACCAGGACATCGAGCAGTACCCGCAGATTATTTGCGGGCCACAGATCGTCGACATCCAGGAAGGCGATCAGATCACCCGAGGCGTCCTTGATGCCACGATTTCGCGCCGCGGCGGCCCCGGCGTTCTCCTGACGGAAGTAGCGCACATCGACCGGGAGTCTTGCCAGCGCGCCAGCGATGTCATCGGTGGAGCCGTCGTCAACGACGATGATCTCGAGGGCGGGATACTGCTGCGCGAGGACAGTGGCGACGGCTTCTTCGAGAAAGCGCGCGCCGTTATAGACCGGTATGATGACCGAGATGAGCGGCGAGTCCGGCGACCCATTCATCCCCGAAGCCGGCTGCAATGCCCGCAACGCTTCGGAGCTTCGCGCGAGGATGCTCTGAATCGCGGCGGGGATGCGTCCCAGGTCGCTCCCCAGACCGAGCTCGAGACCGGGCAGCGCCGCCACGAGGCGGTGCACGAACTCGTGGGTCGCGCGGCCGGCATGCGGCAGCTGGGACAGCGTGGTGAACGCCGCCGCGCGCTCGAGCCGGATGGACTCCGCCGCGGCAACGTGGGTGTCCGCGCCGTCCACGAAACGGGGTGTCGCAATGGCGCGAAGCGGCAGCGCGCGCGCCAGTTGCGCGGAGCGCTGGGGGAAGAGCCGGATCACCGCCTTGTCGCCGGGCGCCCGAATGGGATTGGTGATCAGCGCGCCGAGGCCAGGAAACCGCTCGGCCTGCTCCGAGTCGAGCTTGGCGGTACCATAGAGGCTGAACACGGTCGGCACCGGATCGAGCCGGACCGCGAGATAGTCGTCGGCGACGTACCGGAGCCCCGCCTCGAGGCAGCTGAGCGCCGCCGACGACTTTCCGACTCCGCCCTTGCCGGTGAGCAGCACGGCTCCGCGATCATCTCCCATCGCCGCAGCGTGCAGCAGCTGGGCACCGGCCCGGCCGAGGCACCAATGCAGGAGGGTGCGCAGCGGCGCTGCTGATGTCCAGTATGGCAGCGCCGTTGCCGACTGTACCCAGAAGATTCCCACGCCGCGCTCGACGTCGAGCAGGTTCACCGAATACTCGGACCAGTGAAATGCGCTCCGGATCCGCTCGCTACTCATCCCCCAGATGTCCCCGCGATCGGTAAAGCAGTCGTGCTTGCAGGGCGGCGGAATCATGGGAACGCCGGCGGATTCGCTGTCCCAGACGTGCAGCGTGACATCGGGTGCGCGGCCGGGTTCCGCCGCGTTGTGGGCGAGCGCGGGGAGGAAGCTCTCAGCGAGACTAGCGCCGGCGAAGCGCAGCTCGATGCGGCAACCGGCGACGTCGATGTGCTGGACCTGGGGAAGCCCGCGCGCCTCGGCCCGACGGGTGCGCTCCAGCACGTCCTCGAAAAAGGCGAGCTGCGCAGCCTCGGAAAGCCAGTGGCCGGGCAGACGCGCCTCGGACGCGGTCATCGGATCGATTGCCTGATCGGGTTGCATTCAGCTTCCCTGGCGCAAGGGGTCGTCCTGGAAGCGGCGCAACATCCCCCGCAGGATGCGCGGGACGATCTCCCGCCGTCCATCGAGGCCCATCCGGTAACGCAGGAAATGACTGTACCCGTTGAGAAACGCGAGGGCGCCCCCCGACGGCGCGAGCCGACAGTATTCCGTAAAGGCCACCCACTGCGTGCCAAGGACGCTGCGGGCGTACCACCAGCCATCCGACAGCAGGACGGTATTCTCCACCAGCTCGAGCAGCGTCTGGCGGCGCTGAAGCTGTGCCAGCACCTCGGCGGGAACCGGAGCGTCGAAAGTTTCGGCAAGATAGGCCAGGCCACGCCCCAGGCGGTTGCTGAGACGGTACGTGCTCGCCGTGGCCAGCAGGCGGGTCCACTGGACCGCCGAGCCGCGCTGGCGCAGAATCGTCAGGGCGTCGGGGACCCAGCGAATCGGGGTCTCTTCGTTCCAGCGAACCCCGTGCATGATGACCGTGAGCAACATCGAGGTCGGATCGGGCTGGCGCACCGGAACGCCGCAGAACTCGAGCGGCTCGCCCGTGAGCCAGACCATCTCATCGAACGCGGGATCCCGGGTCTCGCCGAGCACCCGCCAATGGACGTCGATGTCGCCGCCGTTCGCGTGGACGAAGTTCACGGCGTGGCGATAGCGCAGGGCGTCGGGATCGAAGGACTCGGTGCAGACGTAACCCGCTTCACCGAGGACCCGAACCGCGGCGGTCACCTGGTCGCGGCGCACCCAGAGATCCAGATCCGCCATCGGGCGCAGCGCGTGGTTGCGGTAATAAGAAAGCACAAGGGGCGCGCCCTTGAGCAGGAGCACCGGGAAACCCCGGGAGGCCAGCTCGGCGACCACGGGGGCGGTACGGTGAAAGAGCTGGTGGGTTTCGCAGAAGGTGCGCCGATACATGCCGCGCATGCGGCCCATCAGCGGATCGCGCACTCCGAGCCCGTGCAGGTTGTGGTACACCAGCGGAAGCAGGCGCACGGCGTTCCAGCGGAACTCGGCGCGATCGCCGAAGCGGCTGCGCCACTCGCTGAAAGCGGAGACCGCCGCGGCACCGCTCGAGAGCGCCGACTTGAGCAGGAGGCGTTCTTCGGCACTGGGCCAGAGGGAGCCGGCAGACAAGGAGACGACGTCCATCGGGCCGGCTACCCCACTCCGCGCTTGCGCTGGAGCGAGCTTCTGAGCAGCGCGAGCAACTGCTGGTTCGATTCCCGATTGCGCAGCGAGGCGTTGTCCGCATGTACCCGTTTCTCGACCAGCACTTCGGGGATCAGCTGACTCGCCACCTTGAGATCGGCTGCCCGGGCAAACCAGTCGGTGTCGGAGCCGGAGCGAAACTGCGGATCCAGCAGTCCGACGCGCGTGAAGCAGCTCCGCCGCGCCACCAGGGTCTCCATGATGAACCCGGGCACCGCCTCGGCCAGCAGTTCCTCGCGGAACCCCTGGGGAGGCTTCGCGCCGGGCTCGAGAAAATGGCGCACCAGCGTCACGGTAAATTCCAGCTCGGGACTCTCCGTCATGACGGCGACCTGGCGGTCCAGCTTGCCGGGCAGCCAGCGGTCGTCGTGGGAGATGAAGGCGATCAGGTCGCCGCGCGATTGCTGGATGCCTTCGTTGTAGGCTTGCGTGAGGCCGCGCGACTGCTGGGAAATGACCGTGGCGTGAGAAAAACCGGCCGCGATTTCGCGGCTGCGGTCGCTCGAGCCACCATCGATCACCAGGGTTTCGAGGGGCTGCACCGAGGACCGGAGGACACTCAGCAGGGCTTCCGCGATGAACGCTTCCCCATCCTTGACGATGAGGATCACACTGACGGAAGCCCCAGGCATCAGGTGGGCTTGGGAGCGGGCCAGCCCTCCTCCTCGCTGACGTCGTGAATCGGGTCGAGCAGAAGGAGGTCCTGCATGTCGGTGAAGACTTCGAGTACCGGGGGGGCGAACCGCGCGCCGGTCACCGGGATCTCTGGCTCGGGCGCCGGTATCGGACCCTGCAGGGGAATCTCGCGGATCAGCTCGTGTTCCAGGAGCTGGGTGAGGAAGACGGCCAACGTGCGATCCACCTCGCCATCGGCATCGGCATAGCTTCGGCGCAACGCACTCGCGAGCACGTCCTCCGGAATGCCCTGCTCGATCCAGTTCCAGAGCAGGCTACCGCTGCCCCGTGTGCTGAAGTAGGCGCCGGTGCGAAGATTCATGATGACGGCTTCGCCGTCGATGATCTCCGAAGCTACCGCTGGGGCGTTTACCCTGAACCGTCGTGGCACCAAGCTTTCCTCGGGTAGGACGTTCCTGGCATTGGCAACTACTGTGCTAGCGGTTGGCGGGCACAATCGCCTGATTCCTGAGAACTTAGACCCCGGAGAATCGGGCCGGTAGGGCTGGCGACAATGCCCGCTGTTGCATCTGTGCTACAGAAGAAATTTGAGGTACGGCATGGACGAGCGCCTGAAAGAGCGATTCGCGCGCCTGCGCGAGACCGTGTGGCCATATGCCGTTATCAGCCTTGACCCTCCGGTCTTTCATATCCCGCTGTACGGCAACGCGCTGGAGCGCACGCTGCCCCGCTTCGAGTTGCTGTTTGCGGCGCTCGAGGGCCGCCGGGCCTGGTGCCTCCTCAACTACAGTTTCGATCTCACCCCCTGGCCCCCGCGCGACGTTCTGCGCATGGAATCCGAGATCCTGACCCGCTTTCCCAATCTCGAGCTCATTCACCTCGCCAACACCCAGGCCCATCGCGAGCTGCTGGAGTCGGCCGGCCGACACGCCGTGCACTGCAATCACAACTGCTTTGTGGACGAACGCATCTTTCGACCAGATCCGAGCGTCGCCAAGCGCTTCGACGCCGTGTACGACGCTCGGTTCAGCGCGTTCAAGCGCCATCAGCTGGCGGCGGACATCGCTTCGCTCGCGCTGGTGTATTACCCGACAGAGGAGGATGCGGACTACACGCGGGAAGCCCAGCGGCTCCTCGCTCACGCGTGCTACTTCAATCATGACACCGCAGGCAAATACCGCACACTGAGTTCCACCGAAGTCACGAGGGCACTCCACGCGTGCCGGGTCGGACTCTGCCTCTCCGCGCAGGAGGGTGCGATGTATGCGAGCGCGCAATACCTGCTCGCCGGCCTGCCGGTCGTCACGACGCCCAGCGAGGGGGGCCGGGACGAATTCTTCGACCCGGCCTACGTGCGCACCGTGGCTCCGGAGCCCGGCGCGGTCGCGGGTGCAGTCCAGGAGCTGGTGTCGGCCGGGCTTGCGCCAGAGCGGATTCGCGAAGCGACCCTGGCGCGGATCCAGCTGCACCGCGACCGTTTCATTGCTGTCGTACAGGAAGCCTATGATGAGAGCGGAGTTCGAGGGAGCTTCCGGGACGAGTGGGATCGCGTATTCTTTCATCGGCTGCTCACCCAGCTGAGCCACCTCGACACCATCGCCCGGTTGCGCAAAGCCTGGGCAGGCAAGGAGCGATAGCGCATGCTGAAACGGCTGGTGTTGGCTGTGCTGAAGCGCCGCCGGAGCTGGCTGGATAAGCAGGAGCACGCCAGACTGACCCGGCACCTCCAGGCCACCGCGGGTTATGACTTCACCTTCGATTGGGTCCACTGGCACGCCGACAGCTGGAGCCGCCTGTTCAGCACGCTCGCGGACCGCCCGGTGCACTTCCTCGAGATCGGCAGCTACGAGGGACGTTCCACGACCTGGTTTCTCGAGCACGCCCTCTGTCACGCCGACTCGACGATCACCTGCGTCGACTTGTTCCAGCTGCCGTGGGACCTGCGCTTCGATCACAACATCCAGGTCTCGCACCATGCCGCCAAGGTCCGCAAGCTCAGGGGCCGCTCGGCCGACCGCCTGCTCGAGCTCGCCGATCAGCACTTCGACGCCATCTACATCGATGGCTCGCATACCATGGCCGACGTCCTGCTCGACACGACGCTCAGCTGGCCGCTGCTCAAGCCCGGCGGGATCATGCTGTTCGACGATTACGGCTGGGAGCCGCACCAGCCGGCGTCGCTCCGGCCCCAAGCGGCGATCGACCTCTTCCTCGAGTCCAAGAAGGGGAGCTTCGAGCTCTTGCGGAAGAATTATCAGGTCGCAGTGCGCAAGCTCACCTGATTGCTCGGAGTCTTGCCGCGATGGATAACGTCAGTGCGCACCGGATTGGCGGGCTGCGGGTTAGCGTCGAGAACACCCGGCCCGACATCAGCACCGAGGAAGTCGTCAGCCGGCTGGGCCAGGCGCTCGGGCTGATCGACCGGCACACGCCGCACTATGGGCGCCATCTGCGCCGGGATCTGCACGGCATCCTGGTCAAGCGCTACGCCTGCCGCGGCGCCTACTTCTTCGACTCGCGCACGTGCCTCGTCGAGCTCACCTTCTGCGTGAACCCCAGCATCACGCTCGCGCAGATCGCGGCGACGCTGCTGCACGAAGGCATGCACGCGCGGTTGCATGCGCTGGGGGTCGCGGCTCTCGAGCGCCGATCGGGCTCGCGAAGAGCGCTTCTGCCGGCGCGCCGAGATCGAGTTTGGCAGGCTGGTGCCCGATGGAGCGCCGATCGTGGAACGGGCGCTGGAGGCTCTCGCGCTCAGCGACGCGGAGGTCGCGCCGGTCGTGGATGAGCGGCTTGCTGCGCAGCGGATCGCCCAGGTGGATCGCGAAGCCCAGGCGAAGCGGTAACTTGATGAGTCCGAGGTACCTTCGAGGAGGCTCTGCCATGCCATTTCGGAAACTCTGGGGCCATTGCACGCTCTCGGTTACCGCAACGCTGCTGATTCCCCCGCTGCTCCGCGCCCAGCAAGGCTACCCGTTCTGGTGCATGTCGGAGCCCGGCGGTCCCGTGGTGTACTTCAGCCAGGCGTTCAACGCAGGAGTCTCGGCTACCAGCCAAACGATCTCGAACGAGTTCCTGGAGTATCTCAAGGGCCGTTACGCCTACAGCAACAACTCGAATTACCCGACCTCGTGCGCGGCGGCACTGAGTCTGAGCCAGGCTGAGGCAAGCCGCAGGGATTGGGAGTCCAAGACCCAACAGCAGGGGAGGCAGTTCGTCGAGGTGGAATGGAGCTACGCTCCCGACTCGACCGCCGCCGCTCCACCGGTACAACATCACGGCCCTGCGCCCATTACCGAACCAGCGGATCAGGGATGGTGCTTTACGGACGGGCTGGGCGGTACCCTCTACGTCGCGGGCCCGTTCCAGGGTAAGGCGCCCATCGCGATTTACGAATGGAACCGGGGCTGGAGCCGGTTCCTGGCGGGGAAATACTCGTTCAGCGGGAAGGGTGGCTGCTATCTCGGCTGGCGCAAGCAGGCCCTGCGCCTGATCGCCGCGCGAGAGCAAGGCGCGCGCGCCGGGAACCAGAAAATCGTCGAGACCGGATGGGTGTTCGAGCCGGCTGGCAGTCAGCCCACCAAACCGGTGGAGGACGAGGACCGGGAGCCCACGCGTCCGAAAAACACGGGAGCGGGTACCCCGGCTCCTTCCAGCGAGGTGCGAGCCCGAGCTGCCCAGGAGCGGAAGGAATCCATGACCCTTTGTAACCGGGACCGCATGGTCGCCGCAGCGCTCGACTGTACCGCTCTGGCCCAGCAGATCTTCAATTACCGGATCACCCACCCGACCGAGCAGCCGCGGGTTCCGCTCGCCGACTTCTTTGCCAATGACAAGCTGGATTGCAGCAAATGCGCGAATGCCGGGCGGCTCCGGATGTGGGCGAGAATGCGGGCCCAGAGCCAGAACCTCGGGTCGGCAGCCGCGAAGTGCGTCGGCAACCAGTTCGTCGAGAAATTCAGCCCCAACCCGTACCCCAATCGGGTCCAGACCGCCTATGACAGCGCGGTGACGGCGTGCCGGCAATGACAGGAGGGGGTCTACGCTTCGTTGAACGGAACCCCAACGCTACCCCAGCGGTGTACCTCATCGGGACGGCGGGATTTGAACCCGCGACCCCCTGAACCCCATTCGACTCAGGGGGAAGGGCAAAATCGATAACTTGCCGAGATTTCAAGGAGTTCCGAGCATCGGTGCCGGGTTTTGACAACAGGGAAGTCGGATTTTGCCGGGAGAGCCGGAACCCGAAACGGAACCCTTCGCGCCTGACAGCAAAGAAGCGCCCCGGTTGCATGGCAGGGCGCTCATTGCCGCTGCTTTGGGGCTTTCTGTCGCAGCAACAGCAACCGTCCCGCAACAATCACAGCAACGGCTGAGCGGACCCCCTAACATCGTCCATAGCTGACACGGCGAGAAGCCGATGTGCTCCGGCTCGCGGCACGCGGGCGCACCACGCAACAGATCGGTGAACGGCTCGCTATCTCTACCAAGACCGTCGGATCACCACATCCAGCATGTTTATCAAAACCTCGGGGTCTCCACGCGGGCCGCAGCTGCGCTCTGGGCGGCCCAGCACTCGGTCGTATCATGAGCCCGACGAAAAAACGGCGAGCGCTTGCTCGCCGTTTGAGTCGGGACGGCGGGATTTGAGCCCGCGCCCCCTCGACATCGTCTGCATCGCGGAGACGAGGCAGCGCAACGATGTGAAGCTGGCGAGTGCTAGAACTTCACGACCGCCTGCGTCTTCACCACGTTGGCGTTGTTGCAGGCCAAGTTGAAATCCGCGTTACGCGTATCGATGCCGAGTTTGCTGATACTGCCGTCGGCTGGCGACCAAGGAAGTTTGTAGGCGGTCTGCAACGTCGGATTGTTGTTGAGGACGGTCAGGGCGGTCTGCGAATCCTTGGCGCCCCCGGCGGACACGGTGACGTTATCCGTCACTGCCGATGCTCCCCCCGGAATCGAGGAGAAGGTCACCTGCCCCGACGCGTTGGTAGTCTTGGTTTCGTCGCGAGTGAAGCCGTCGGTCCCACGCACTGAGAGCGCCATTTCCACGCCGGCTGCGGGCGGGGAAATGGTAGCGCTGACTACGTAGGACTGTCCCGGACCAGGAGCCGGGGGGGTGATCGTCAGAGTGACCCCGGTGATGTTCGCCACGCTGGGAGCGAGGGCATTGAAGATCTCGTTGGCTGCTGGATTGCTCAGTTTGGTGCTGATCGGCCCGCCCCACCCCATGAAGCCGCCAGCTCCGTGGTCCCGAAAGGCTTTGCGGAGGTTGGCGGCTGGATTCGCCTGGTCGTCGCTGTCACAGGCATCGGCATATACGAACGTGTTTTGGTAAGTGGCCGAGGCGAAGAATTCAGGCCCCAGCGTGAAGTACGTCTTCCCCTTGTGGCCCGTCATCCCCAGCTCGGCGGTCGCATTGGTGAAGGACCCGAATACGCTCGTTCGCAACGCGTCGAAGGCCGCCTGGTCGCTGGGGAGCTCGAGCTCGGTTACCACCTGCGACCCATTAGTCCCAGCCAGGTTCGCTCCGAATACACCGTGGCTCCCGATGTAGAGCACCCCGCAGCTACTGAGGTTGTCGCGCAGGTTCACCAAATCAGGGACGGTCTTCAAGGGAAACGCCGTCAGAGTAAAGCCGGCTCGGGTGAGTGAGGCGTTGATCGAACTCAGGTCCTGGTTGAACTCGCTCTGGAAACCGGTGACGATGCAGGCCTTCTTGCTCTGCGGGAAGTTCGTGGGGTCGCACGCCAGCCCCACGCATCCGCCGGGCGGCTTGAGGATCGCCACCGGGCCCGCGAGTTCGCTGCGCGGAACCGCGTGACGGGTGAATGAGCGCGGGGGTGGGTTGGGTGGCGCCAATGCTGGCACCAAAACCGGCGTTGCCGTAACGACGGCCCATTCCGTTCGGTTCTTCTCCGCGACGGAAAGACTGAATTTCGAGCCGCTTTTCCGGGTGACGATAATGGAACCCGATAGATCGAAGCGCTCCACCGACAAGACGTCCGGATTGGATTGTAATTCTGCCACCAAGGTGCCGACCGGGTCGGAGTTCGAGGACGCTGCGAGCTGCTCCCACCGGGTCGACATCTCTTGGGCCTGGATTGCAGTCGCCCGCTGCTGACCCTCAGGGGTGGTCTCGTTGACCTCGGTTGTTCCGCCCCCGCAGGCCGTGAGGACAGCGATCGCCACGCCAACGAGCCAGTCGGCTTGGCGTTGGTCGATAGGAAAAAGAGCGAAGTAGCTGAGCGCCATGGACCCGGCACTGTAGAGTCTGACTGCGTGGCAGTGGCGGAGACGATACCGGATTTGTGCGCGGGACGCCACTACGTCGTCTGGGGCGAGAGCGATATCCTGGCGTCCCGTAGCTGGACCACGCCCGACTATAACCTATTTGCTCACTCTGATCTCGGCCTTCCGGCGCTCAACGACTCCGCGAGTTGCTCGAGCGTGGGGACGAGGCTTTCGGTACTTGAACGTGCGAAAAACGGCGAGCGTTTGCTCGCCGTTTGAGTCGGGACGGCGGGATTTGAACCCGCGACCCCCTGAACCCCATTCAGGTGCGCTACCGGACTGCGCTACGTCCCGTACACTCCGGTCACTCTCCGATCCGACTCCCGAAAGGCCACGAACTTAGCACACCCAACGCACGTCGGGTACCCCAGCCAAATACCTGTCACATGACCATTTGGAGCAGCTTGACCGAGTACCTATCCCCCCGCATCGAGGCTATCAGGTCGCCGTGCGCAAGGACGACGTACTCGCGGTCAGACTCCGCGGTAGTAGGCCGAGTACCCTTCCGCCTCCGACTCAGCCGTGGCCTCGATAGCGCCGTGCGCCAGCGCCCATTCCCGGAACCCGGGTGGCGCGTGCCGCACCCCCTCGATTTCGAGATAGCTCGCCGACTTGATCGACTCCCAGCCCTTGAGCTCCACCAGGTCCGCACCGCGTAAATCGGCCGCGCCGAGCTGCGCTCCGCTCAGATCCACCCCCTTGAGAAATGCGTTGGAGAGATCCGCGCCGGTGAGGTTCGCGCCGCTCAGATCCGCACCCTCGAAATTCCCCTGGCTCAGCTTGGCGCCGCTTAGATTCGCGTCGCGCAGGCTCGCGCGGGTAAGCTTGGCGCCGCGCAGCTCGATTCCCTCGAGCCAGGCCCCTTCGAGCCGCACGCCGGCAAGCGAAACCTGGTTGTTGTTGAGGTCCTGCAGCGCGTCGATCCGGCCTCCGCTTCCCCCCTTTCCCTGCGCGCTGTTCACCACCGCCCACGCCTGGTAGTTCGACGCCTTGCGCGCGAGCACGGCCTGCTCCGCCTCCACGACCCGCCGCTCGTTGCGCCGGGCCCAGAGCTGATAAACCGCTACCATCAGCGCAATCAGCTCGGCGCCCGCCCAGGACTGCTGCAGCCAGAAGGCCCAGCGCGGCGTGGACTGTTGATTGCCCAGGGAGTCGCGGGTGACCTGGTGCACCGGCAGCGGCCCCCGCTGCGAAAGGGCGGCGCGGCCGATGCCGAGCGAGAGGGCCAGCAGCAGCCAGAAGAGCGGTTTGCGGAGCGAGCGGGGCCGCGTCATGGGGGCATTCTATCGCGCTATCTTGGGGAATGCCAACGGCCCCGGCCGGCAGCTGTCCTCGACTCAGGGCCAGCGATAGACGGTGATCGCGGCGGCGCTGCCGTTCCGCTTGCCCGCTTCGTCGCTGATGAGCAGGAGTCCGTCGCTGGTAATGGCGACGCCTTCGGGCTGGGGGTGCCGGCCCTGCAGCGACCGCGCGAAGACGACGTCGCCCCTCGGCGTGAGCTCCAGCAGCGCTTTCTCCAAGGAGGAAACCAGCACGTAGTTACCGCTGGCCGGCTCGATGGTGATGTCGCTCGGGTGGAATCCGTTCCAGTCGTGCGAGCCGATCACACGCTCCAGCGGCACCTTGAGCGGCTCTCCCACACTCTCGTTACCCGGCTTCCAGCGGTAAATCACCAGAAACTTGTCCGTACCCGGTCGGACCCGCTTGCACGCGAGCAGCAGCGCGCCCGAGGCCGGCTCGTACGCGAGGCCCTCGAACTCGCATTGCTTCCTGAGGTGAAGGTCGTGGACCGTGTAGCTCACGGTCGCGCCATCCGCGGCTTCCCGGAACTCGAAGAGCCTGCCGTCGCTCTCCAGCAGGAACAGGCCACTGGGCGTCCAGGTGATGGCTTCGAAATCGCCGTGGAGCGGCGGCGAGCCGAGGCTGAATTGCTTGACGATGGAGCCGCGGCGGTAATCCAGCTCCACCACCCGGGCGATCTCGTCATCGTGGGTGAAGAGTCTGCCGTCCGGCGTGAGCGCGAGTCCCGAGATCTCCGCGAGCGAGGCCGGCAGGATCCAGCGGGCGAGGGGTTCGGTTTTCTTCTTGCCGGAGTCGGGAGCGGCGAGTGCCGAGTCGAGGCGCGCGGCCCGCGCGGCGAGCTCGGTGCTGTCGCCCGCTGCCGAGCCGAGCCGGGAGCCACCGGGACGGCATCCGGCTCCGATCAGGACGGAGGCGAGCAGCGCCCCGAGCGGCATGGTCCCCCTCCCCCCGGCCATGGCGCTCATTTCTCGGTGAGCTCCGCGCCGAGCTCCACTTCGGCCGACTCGATCAGGTCACCCGCGGCCGCGCGGACGGCGGTCACGACGTCGTCGCGCGTGGTGGTCTTGCGGATGCGCATGAGGTAGTACAGCTCCGACGGCTTGCCGTCGTTGCTCACCACTTCATCCAGCTTCCAGCGTTTGGTGACGTCCTCCAGCACGGCCTCGATCTGATGCTGGGCGGCGGTGACGTCGCTTGCCGTGACCGCCAGGACGGAATTGTAGCGGGCCTTCTTGCCACCGTCGTCGATCAGGCCCCGTACCCGATCGAAGCGCTCCTCGAGCGCGGCTACCTTCTTCGGCGTGAGCGCGACCACCAGGTCCCGGTCCGGCACCCTTTCGCCTTCCTTCTGGGTGGCGAGCTCGCTGAGCGGCTCGGCCCACTGCGCGGCGGCGGTGGGCTCCAGCACATTGCGGCCGAAGTCGTAGCGCCAGGAGAGCAGCAGCACGAAGTTGAAGACGACCGAG